>JBEAWS010000005.1:0-9582 GCA_041160185.1 Actinomycetota bacterium | reverse complement strand
GACCTCGAGGCAAAGCAGTTGCTCGAAGAGGCCATCGCGCTAATCAAAGCGAAGAGAATCGCTGCCGCGTCTGCAGCACTTGCAGCGGAGAAGCTTGAAAAAGCTGCTGCCAAGAAAACCGCAACTAAGAAGTAACTAACAACCCCAGGTTTGCGCGCCAGCGGTTTGATCGACGAACCAAACGGTCTTTAATTTTCCAGCGATCATGGCGGCCGGCAATTTTTCTGCCTCTTCGTCGAAGACCTGCTTCACCGCCGCAGCTTTGTCTGCTCCGGCGACCACAAAGAGAATCTCATCAATCGAGTTCATGGCCTCGTAGCTAAAACTCAATCGTTGCGAAGGTGGCTTGGGTGAATCGTGTTCGGCAACGACCAACCGACCCTGCTCAATACTTGGCTTGTTCGGAAACAGCGAGCAGACGTGCCCATCAGGACCCATGCCAACGAAGGCAAGGTCAAAGTGCGGCGACAGGGCGACCAATTCGGCGGCAAACAGGTTTTCAGCCTGATCAAGACTCAGACCCATATCCGTTGCGGGAAACTCGTGAACGTTGGCTTCAACGACAGGAATCTTTCTAAGCAAAGCGCCTCGCGCCTGAACAGCGTTGCGCTGATCTGAGGTTGCTTCAACGAAGCGCTCGTCGCCCCACCAAACGTGCACACGAGACCAATCGAGCAGATGGGCATCTTCGCGGTCGGCGATAGCGGCAAGAGTGGCGATTCCGACGGTGCCGCCGGTCAGCATGACATTTACCTCTGGCTTAGCAGAGAGCAATTGCGCCAAGCGGGTGACGAAGTGCTCTGCAGCGCCCTCGGCTAGTGCCTGGGCGTCACTGAAGCGATTCACCTGAACTGAGGTCATTTGTTTCTCTTTGCCTTAGCAGAAGCGGCTTTCGGCGAAGCAAAGCCCTTGGTAATTACCTTGCCGAACAGGTCATCGGCGTCGAGGCGCCTCAGATCTTCGCTGAGGCAATCGCGAAGTGATCTTCGCGGCAGAGAAATCTCTCGGGTTGGCTGGGTTGGCTGAATCAGTGTGGCCACATCTTCTACTCGACGCACGATTTCGATGTCGCCAGACTTGCGAATCAGCTTTACGCCTCGAATTCCGACCACGGCTTTTCCGCGGCTGGTAATGACGCGCGAAACCTTCACCTTGAGTTTCATCTCGAGCCAAGCGGCCAGAAGATCTGTCGAGGGGGAGTCGCTTGCACCAGTTACCTCGACCTCGAGAATCGGATCGAATGGCGGTTGATCGAGGATTGCGGCAAGTTGAGCTCGCCAGAGAGTCAAGCGTGTCCAGGCAAAGTCGCTGTCGCCAGGTGCGTAGCTTTTTGCGAGTTGCTTTAGAAAGGCCTGCGGATCTTTTTGAGACGCGGCATCGGTGATTCTTCGCGTTGCAATTCTGCCAATCGGTGAAGTCGAAGCTACCTCGGGAGCGTCACCAGGCCACCACGCGACCACCGGTGCATCCGGCAACAATAATCCGGTGACCAATCCGGCCGGATGATTCGCGGCCTCACCGTGAGCGCGCAGAACAATAACCTCTGAGGCCCCGGCATCGCCACCGACGCGAATCTGTGCGTCGAGCTTAGAAACTGCCTTCTTGTTTGAGTCGTCTTCAGCAAGCACGATAATTCGACACGGATGTTCGCGAGAAGACTCGTTGGCCGCCTTCACGGCATCCTCGATGCCACTGAATTTGGTTTGAATAATCAAGGTGAGCACTCGACCAAGAGCAACAACGCCACCCTCTTCGCGCAACTGAACAAGCGCTTTCGAGACTTTGCTGACCGTGGTGTTAGGCAGGTCTTTTATCAAGGAATTCTCCAAGCTCTGCCGTCGCGCTTCAGCATGGCGTCAGCCGATGCTGGCCCCCACGATCCGGGTAGGTATTGCTCGGGTTTGCCCTTCTTGGCCCAAAACTCTTCGATCGGATCGAGAATCTTCCAGGAGAGTTCAACCTCCTCGTGGCGGGGAAACAGCGGGGGATCGCCCAGTAGCACATCGAGAATGAGGCGCTCGTAGGCCTCTGGGCTCGCCTCGGTAAAGGCGTGCCCGTAACCGAAGTCCATGGTGACATCGCGAACCTGC
Organism: Actinomycetota bacterium; assembly: GCA_041160185.1. Lineage (GTDB taxonomy): Bacteria > Actinomycetota > Actinomycetes > Actinomycetales > Microbacteriaceae > Rhodoluna. Next base: position 7,492 of record JBEAWS010000005.1, on the reverse strand, counting down.
ATGCCAACGCCCGGCACCTTCGAGCCAAACCTGATGGTGATTCCCTCATCGGGTTGAACTCGAATCACAAGTGCGTTCTGCCCGAGTGCCGAAGTTTGCGCTTGTGCAAACAACTGCTGCGGCGCTCGCTTGAAAACCACGGCGATTTCAGTGACTCGACGCCCGAGACGTTTGCCTGCGCGAAGGTAAAACGGAACCCCGGCCCATCTGCGGGTATTTATGTCTAAGCGCATTGCGGCATAGGTTTCTGTGACCGACTTCGGATTCATGCCCTCTTCATCCAAGAAACCGGTGACCTGCTCGCCGCCTTGCCATCCGCCCGAGTACTGACCCCGCGCAGTGTGCAACGCAAGATCTGCAGGCAGGGTTACGGCAGACAGCACCTTCTCCTTTTCGGCACGCAAATCGGCGGCGTCAAAAGAAGCGGGCTCTTCCATAGCGGTGAGCGCAAGCAGTTGAAGAAGGTGATTCTGGATAACATCGCGGGCTGCGCCGATTCCGTCATAGTAGCCCGCGCGACCACCGACGCCAATGTCTTCGGCCATGGTGATTTGCACGTGATCTATGTGATTGGCGTTCCACAGTGGCTCAAAAAGTTGATTCGCAAACCTGAGCGCAAGAATGTTCTGCACGGTCTCTTTGCCAAGGTAGTGGTCGATTCTGAAGACCGAGTCTGCAGGAAAAACAGATTCAACAACCGAGTTCAATTCGCGTGCAGAAGTCAGGTCGTGCCCAAAGGGTTTCTCAATTACCACCCTGCGAAACTCATCCGGCTTGGCAGCGGCCAATCCGCTTCTCGACAGCTGCTGGCAGACGATTTCAAAAGCCTTGGGCGGAATCGATAGATAGAAGGCGTGGTTGCCGTTTGTTCCGCGCTGTTTGTCGAGGTCTTCGATGGTCTGCTTGAGGCGGTCGAACGCAGAGTCATCGGTGAATTCGCCAGAGACAAAACGAATTCCACTGGATAGTTGCGCCCAGACTTCTTCGCTCCAAGGGGTTCTGGCGTACTGCTGCACGGCTTCCTTGACGACTTGCCCGAAATCTTGATCTGCCCAGTCGCGGCGCGCAAAACCCACAAGCGCAAACCCTGGCGGCAAGAGACCTCTGTTGGCTAAGTCGTAAACGGCAGGCATCAGTTTCTTGCGAGATAGGTCACCGGTGACACCGAAGATTATCAAGCTGCTTGGGCCGGCGATTCGATTCAGGCGTCGATCGTCTGGATCGCGAAGCGGGTTGCTCGCGGGGCCAAGTTTCACAGGACTCATGATATCTCTCTAGCCGATGATGCTTCTGATTGTGGCCAATCCAGTCTTGGCATCCTCAAGCGTTAGGGTAAGCACTGGTCTACCCAGGTCTGCCAACACTCTGGCATCACCTGCAGCCTGTGATGCAATCAATTCACCGAAGGTGAAATCTCTGCCAGGCACCGAGATGTCATCTTTGGCCGCGGCGAGAATCTGCAGGAAAACACCTTGGGCAGGTCCACCCTTGTGATATTGACCGGTCGAGTGCAGAAAGCGCGGAGCCCAGCCAAACGTGACCGGCCTGCGCGTCTTTGATGCGGCCAACTCGCGCAATTCAATTGCCTCGCCTACCGAGGTGCGATCTAGATAGGCGTGAATTGATAGATAGCCATCGTCACTGTCTAGTTGCTTCAGCAGAGCTGAAACCGCCGCGCTGAGACTAGCGACACCCTCGAGCGAGAGTGCGCTTGAACGCACCTCGATGCCAGAATCTACAAATGCCGGTGGCAGTGCTGCCGTGCGCTTTTCGAGCATGGCGCGCGCCGCAATCTTTGCCGACTCGACATCTGGTTGATCGAATGGATTTACGCCCAGAAGTCGGCTGGCCACGGCGGTGGCATACTCCCAGAGCAAAAACTGTGCACCGAGTTCACCCGAAACGGCAACTTCGTCACCCTTGACGCTGGTTGCAGAGTGAGTGATTCTCACCGCTAAGAAATCGGCGAGGCCGCTGTTGAGCTCTGCGCTTCCCGGTTGCAACACGATCGGAAGAATTCCCTTTGCCAGTTTTCCGGTTGATTCGGCGATAAGTTGCTCTGCCCAGTCGCCGAAGCCAACGATATGGGTATCTTCGCTCACGATGCCGATCTTGTCGCGATTGCCATATTCACCGGGTGTTGATGCGAGTGCCGCACCCAGAATAAGAGCCGGATTCGAATCGGCATCCTCGGCCAGCAAGCTGGCAACAGAATTTGCCGAATCAAGCAAGCCTTGAATGTCAGCGCCGGCAAGCCCGGCGGGAACAAGACCGAATGCCGTCAACGCGCTGTAGCGACCGCCAACAGTAGGGTCTGCGTTGAAGACTCGATACCCGTCTGCGATAGCGGCTGTTTCCATAGCAGAACCGGGATCTGTAACTATGACGATCCGATCGGTCTTGTCAATTCCGGCATCGGTGAAGGCCTTTTCGAAAATGCGCTTCTGTGAGTCGGTCTCAACGGTAGACCCTGACTTCGAAGAGACTATAACCGCAGTCTTGGTCAAGTCGCCAGAAAGCGCGTTGCCTATCTGGTCGGCGTTAGTTGAATCGAGAACTAGAAGCTCGACCTTCGCGGTGCGAGTTATGACCTCTGGCGCAAGCGACGAGCCACCCATTCCGCAGAGCACGAAGCGTGACACACCCTTGGCAAGAAACTCTTGGCGCAGGGCGAGAATCTGAGCAACTAGCGGCTGGGAATCTTCGGCCGAACCTACCCAGCCGAGTCGAATAGCCGATTCGGCCTCGGCATCTTTGCCCCAGAGGGTTGGGTCTTTCGCGGCGATCCGGCTGGCCACATTTTCAGAGACAAGCTTGGAAATCTCGTTTTGAACTGCGGCTGCTGCCGAGCCACCCGCAACAACTTTGATTGAAGACATTGGTTGTTACTTCACCGCTCCGAGAGCAACTGTGACCGAGTCGAGCAATTCGTTCCAAGAAACGATGAATTTCTCGACACCTTCGCGCTCTAGCTGTTGCGTGACATCGTCGTAGTCAACGCCAACGGCTGCCACAGCGAGCAGAATCATGTTCGACTCTTCGTAGCGGTTAGAGATTGAATTCGCCGGAACAACTCCGTGATCAAACACGGCCTCCATGGTCTTTTCGGGCATGGTATTGACCAGTTGGGGAGCCACCAGCTCGGTCACGTAAAGAGTGTCTGGTAGAGCTGGGTCTTTGACTCCGGTTGAGGCCATGAGCGGTCTTTGCACGTTGGCCTCAGAAGCTGCCAAGGCTGCCCAGCGCTCAGACGCGAACTGCTGCTCGAACACCTGGTAGGCGAGTCTCGCATTAGCCAAGGCCGACTTGTTCATTAGAGAGCGAGCGTCGGCGGTTGCAATGGCATCGAGACGCTTGTTGATCTCTAGGTCGACTCGTGAGACGAAGAACGATGCCACAGAGTGAATCTTCGAGAGATCGTGACCGTTGGCTTTGGCTTTCTCGAGGCCCGCCATGTAGGCATCGATAACCTCACGGTATCTCTGCAGAGAAAAGATAAGCGTTACGTTCACGCTGATTCCCTCGGCAATGACCTCTGTGATTGCGGCTAGCCCAGCCTGGGTGGCGGGAATCTTGATCATGACGTTTTCACGTTCGACCTTCGCAAATAGCTGCTTCGCCTGCGCGACAGTTGCGGTCGCATCGTTGGCTAGGCCGGGTTCAACCTCGATTGAAACTCGACCGTCGAATCCGTGTGTCTTTGCATAAACTCCGGCAAAAATGTCGCAAGCCTCTGCCACATCTTGGGTGGTGATTTCAAACACGGCACGCGAAGCGTCGGCGTTAGCTTTTGCAAGATCGGCGACCTGCTCGGCATAGCCCTCACCCTTAGACAGGGCTCCGGCAAAAATCGTCGGGTTGGTCGTAACTCCGCTAACCGAGCGGCTCTCGATTAGTTCTGCGAGTTGCCCGCTGCGAATTCTGGTTCGCGACAAGTCGTCGAGCCAGATGCTTACGCCGTTTGCTGCAAGGCTTGCCAGGGGAGAACTCATTTGAAACCTAACTTTCTAGTTGCTACTTTGATGCGCTGATTGATTCGTGAGCTTTAGCGACAACCGACTCGGTGGTCATTCCAAATTCCCTAAACAGGGTCTTGTAATCGGCCGATGCTCCGAAGTGCTCGATTGAAACGCTGCGGCCAAATGCGCCAACATACTTGCTCCAACCTAAGCTGAGCCCAGCTTCGACTGACACTCGGGCGGTTACTGCCTTCGGCAATACGCTTTCGCGATACGCATCGCTCTGCTCGTCGAACCATTCGAGGCACGGTGCAGACACAACGCGAGTCGAGATGCCTTGCTGCTCGAGTTGCTCTCTGGCCGAAACCGCCAACTGCAGTTCTGAGCCCGTTGCAATCAGAATCAACTCTGGCGTGCCGTTTGCCGCATCTACCAAGATGTAAGCACCTTTAGAAGTGTTCTCGGCACCAGCAAAAACCGCTCCGGTTGCATCGGCTTCGCCACGCTTAAACACCGGGATGTTCTGTCTGGTCAGCGCGATACCGGCCGGACCCTGTCGTCGCTCAAGCATGGTTTTCCAGGCGAAGGCTGTCTCGTTGGCGTCACCCGGACGCACCATGTCGAGCCCAGGAATCGCGCGAAGCGTGGCCAGCTGTTCAATTGGTTGGTGGGTTGGCCCATCTTCGCCAAGAGCTACCGAGTCGTGAGTCCAGACAAAAATGCTCGGTGTCTTCATGAGTGCCGCCAAGCGAACTGCCGGACGCATGTAGTCGCTGAAGATCAGGAAGGTTCCACCAAAAGCCCTGGTGTTTCCGTGCAACGCGATTCCGTTGAGAATTGCGGCCATGGCGTGTTCTCTAATTCCAAAGTGCAGCACGCGCCCGTAGACGTCTCCGCTCCACTCGTGGGTAGACCACTCGCTCGGAACAAAAGACTTCGCCGAGTTGATTGTCGTTAGGTTCGATTCAGCCAGGTCGGCCGAACCACCCCAGAGCTCGGGCATTACCGCTGCGATTGCGTTGATGACTTTTCCAGAGGCAGCGCGGGTTGAAACCTCAGTGCCGCCTTCGAACACCGGCAACGCCGATTCAATTTCGCCAGGTGCTGTGCCCGACAAGACGCGATCGAGAAGTTTCTTGGCTTCGGAATTCTTTACTGCCCAGGCATCAAAAGACGACTGCCAATCTGAGCGAACAGCATCGGCCCGCTTTTGATACGCGCGAGTGTGTGCAATCACTTCAGGAGCTACATCAAAAGTTTTCTCCGGATCGAAACCGAGAACCTGCTTGAGTCCGGCAAGCTCCTCGGCGCCCAGGGCTGACCCGTGGATCTTTCCGCTGTTCTGTTTCTTTGGCGAAGGCCAACCAATAATGGTTCTCAAAATAATCAGTGAAGGCTTGTCGGTAGCGGCCTTGGCTCGCTCAATCGCCGCGTAGAGCTCTTCTAGGTCTTCAACGTAGTTGCCGGTTTTCTTCCAGTCGACGGTCTGGGTGTGCCAACCGTAAGACAAGTAACGGTCGTTGACCGATTCGCTGAATGAAATGTTGGTGTCGTCTTCGATCGAGATTTGGTTCGAGTCGTAAATGACAACTAAGTTGCCCAGCTTCTGGTGTCCGGCGAGCGATGCCGCTTCGGCGGTCACACCCTCTTGCATATCTCCGTCACCGGCAATTACATAAACGAAGTGGTCGAACGGCGATTCGCCCTGTGCTGCCTCAGGGTCGAATAGACCACGTTCAAACCTTGCCGCATAAGCGAAACCGGTAGCCGAAGCTAATCCCTGACCGAGCGGGCCGGTGGTGATCTCAACTCCCTTGGTGTGCCCAAACTCTGGGTGACCTGGGGTTAGCGAACCCCAGGTTCTAAGTGCCTTGATGTCATCCAACTCGAGACCGTATCCGTGCAGGTAGAGCTGGTTATAAAGAGTAAGTGAACTGTGCCCGACCGACAGAATAAAGCGGTCTCGCCCCAACCACTTGTCATCGCTCGGATCATGACGCATGACCTTGTTGAAGAGCAGATAGGCCACTGGCGCTAGCGAAATTGCCGTTCCGGGATGTCCGTTGCCAACTTTTTCAACTGCGTCTGCGGCTAGCACACGAGCCGTGTCAACGGCCTTTGAGTCGAGATCGGTCCAATGCAGTGCTGACAAGACAGCTCCTTCGAGTGTGAGAAAAGTTTCAGGCGTCTTTGCCAGGTTCAGGCAAAACGAGGGCCTGATTACTTACCGCTTTAGTCTAATTGCCAAGCGCGAATGCTCAGGAATAGGGCGGCGAGCAATTCGCTTAGACTTGGGTGAGATGACTTCTTCACCGACAACCCTGCAAAAGCCTGCAAAAAATACGTTTTTGGGCAAGTCGAAGGCCTATTTTTCTCTGACTAAACCGCGAGTCATCGAGCTGCTGCTAATAACTACGGTGCCAACCATGATTCTCGCCCAGCGAGGATTGCCAGATCTCTGGCTAGTTCTAGCCACGCTGGTTGGTGGTGCTCTTAGCGCCGGTTCGGCCAACGCCTTCAACTGCTACATCGACGCAGATATCGACAAACTAATGGGTCGAACCAGCAAGAGACCTCTCGTCACCGGCGAACTAAGCAAGCGCGAGGCTCTGGTTTTTGCCTATGCGGTAGGGGTAGCTTCGGTGCTCTGGCTGGGACTCTTGGTTAACTGGCTCGCCGCGGCTTTGTCGCTCGGAGCCATACTCTTTTACGTTTTGATTTACACGATGCTGCTCAAGCGCAGAACCCCGCAAAACATCGTTTGGGGTGGCGCGGCGGGTGCAATGCCGGTGCTCATCGGATGGGCCGCTGTCACGAACGATATATCGCCGGCCGCCTGGGCTCTGTTTCTAATCATCTTCCTCTGGACTCCGCCACACTACTGGCCGCTGTCGATGCGCTACCGCGATGACTACGCGGCAGCCGGGGTGCCGATGCTTCCGGTGGTGCGCAACTCGAAGACAGTCGCCGTGCAGATTGTTCTGTACTCGTGGGCGATGGTTGTTTCAAGTTTGCTTTTGATTCCGCTCGCGCAAATGGGTGCGATTTACTCTGCCGTTGCAGTTCTTGGCGGGCTCTGGTTCATTCTCGAAAGCTACAGACTGCACCGCGAGAGCTTCAGGGGAGAAGTAAAAAACCCGATGAAACTCTTTCACGGATCAATTAGCTATCTCACCGTGCTGTTCATCGCAGTTGCGATTGACCCGCTAATCAGATTCTGAAACTACTTCTTGATCTCAGCTAGTCGCTGCAGCGCTTCTGTTCGTTCAACCGAGTGGTCAACTATCGGTTCGCAGTAGCCGCCGCTCAAGCCATCGAGCAGATTCCAAGGTTCGTGCACAGCGGCACCATCGATGTGTCTCAATTCTGGGATATACTTGCGAACGTAGTCGCCGTTGGGATCAAACTTGTAGCCCTGCGAAACCGGATTGAAGACTCGAAAATAGGGGCTCGCGTCGGTGCCGCTCCCGGCGGTCCATTGCCATCCGTGTGCATTTGATGCGGGGTCAAAGTCAGAAAGCAAGTACTCGAAG
>JBEAWS010000085.1:0-8961 GCA_041160185.1 Actinomycetota bacterium | reverse complement strand
GATCAGATCGACAGAAACCTGTAACCCGGCCGATTTAGCGGCAGCGACCGCCTTAGCTACGTTCTGTGGGTTGTGTGTTCGATCGAGCGTTTTCAGCACCGAGGCAACCGAAGATTGCATGCCAATCGAAACACGGGTAAAACCCGCTTCGGCCAGAGTGTTTAGGTATCGCTCATCAACGGTGTCGGGGTTCGCCTCGGTGGTCACCTCGGCGTTTTCTTCGATACCGAATTGGTCTCTAAGTGTTTCTAGAACCAGCACCAACTGCTCGGCTGCCAACTGGGTTGGTGTTCCGCCGCCAAAAAAGACTGTCGAGAATTTGCGATCTTCTGAACTCAACTGCTGCAGAACACTTTTGCTGAAGCTGATTTCGCGCAGCAGGTTGTCGAGAAATGAGTTCTGGGTCTCACCCTGAAGCTCAGAAGACGTGTAGGTGTTGTAGTCGCAGTATCCGCAGCGAACACGGCAAAAAGGAATGTGAAGGTAGGCGTGCAGAGTTCGCTGCGATGAACCCTCGGCCGCTGATTCCGGAAGCAGGCCGTTGAGAGGCGCGGGGTCGCCATCTGGCATTTGGGCCATTACTTGCCCTTCTTCTCGCCCTTTTTCTCGCCATCGCTAGACAGCGCCGCAATGAAAGCCTCTTGAGGAACTTCAACCCGGCCGACCATCTTCATGCGCTTCTTACCTTCTTTTTGCTTCTCAAGAAGTTTGCGCTTTCGACTGATGTCACCGCCGTAACACTTGGCCAAGACGTCCTTGCGATAGGCGCGAATAGATTCACGGGCGATGATGCGGGCTCCGATTGCCGCCTGAATGGGAACCTCGAAGGCTTGGCGGGGAATCAACTCGCGAAGCTTTGAGGTGATCATTACCCCGTAGGCGTAGGCCTTGTCCTTGTGCACGATTGCGCTGAACGCGTCTACCTGCTCACCCTGCAGCAACAGGTCAACCTTGACCAGGTCGCCCTCGGCGAGGCCAACTTCTTCGTAGTCGAGCGAGCCGTAACCCTGGGTCTTGCTCTTTAGGTGATCGAAGAAATCGAAGACAATCTCGGCGAGTGGAAGTGTGTAGCGCAGCTGAACGCGATCTTCACCGAGGTACTGCATGTCGATCATGATGCCGCGGCGGCCCTGGCACAGCTCCATGATTACGCCAACGTAATCTTTGGGTGCCAAGATGGTCGCTTTCACCATTGGCTCAAGAACTTTCTTGATTTTGCCCGATGGAAACTCACTCGGGTTCGTGACGGTGATTTCCTTACCGTCATCCATGGTTACCTCGTAGACCACCGAAGGTGCAGTTGCGATGAGCTCAAGCCCGAACTCGCGCTCGAGTCTCTCGGTAACTATCTCAAGGTGAAGAAGCCCGAGGAAGCCACAGCGAAAACCAAAACCAAGGGCAACCGATGTTTCGGGTTCGTACGCGAGAGCGGCATCGCTGAGTTTCAACTTGTCGAGAGCTTCGCGAAGGTTGGGGTAGTCGCTGCCATCGATTGGATAGATGCCCGAGTAGACCATCGGTAGCGGATCTTTGTATCCGGTGAGCGCTTGGGTTGCCGGCTTCAGTGCGTTGGTAACGGTATCGCCGACCTTCGACTGTCGAACGTCTTTTACTCCGGTGATTAGGTAACCGACTTCGCCAACTCCAAGCCCCTTGGTCACTTCTGGCTCTGGTGATGAAACACCGATTTCAAGCAACTCGTGAACTGCGCGCGTCGACATCATCTGAATGCGTTCGCGCGGCGAGAGGCTGCCGTCAATCATGCGCACATAAGTAACAACGCCGCGATACGAGTCGTAAACCGAATCGAAAATCATGGCTCGCGCAGGTGCGTTGGGGTCACCAACCGGATGAGGAATCGTGGCAACGATTTTGTCGAGCAGAGCGTCTACGCCGATTCCGGTCTTTCCCGAGACGCGCAAACAATCTTCAGGATCTCCGCCAATCAGATTGGCTAGTTCTTCTGCATACTTTTCTGGCTGCGCAGCTGGCAGGTCAATCTTGTTTAGCACCGGGATGATCTCGAGATCGTTCTCCATGGCCAAATAGAGATTGGCGAGCGTCTGAGCCTCGATGCCCTGGGCCGCATCAACCAAAAGCACGGCACCCTCGCAGGCGGCTAGTGATCTCGAAACCTCATAGGTGAAGTCGACGTGACCAGGGGTGTCAATCATGTTCAAGGCGTAGGTCTGGCCGTCTACCTGCCAGGGCATGCGCACGGCCTGAGACTTGATGGTAATTCCGCGTTCGCGCTCAATATCCATGCGATCCAGGTATTGGGCACGCATCGAGCGGTCATCAACCACGCCGGTCAGCTGCAGCATGCGGTCGGCCAGGGTTGACTTTCCGTGGTCAATATGGGCAATTATGCAGAAATTGCGAATCATGCCGGGGTCGGTCTTGGCTGGCTCAAGACGGCTGGTGGCACGTGGCGACAATTTGACCTCAATATGTGGAAAACGACCGATTTCGGTCTCTCTATTGTCGCATAGTTGCCTATAAATAGCGGTCGCTGGTAGGGTTTAACTCGGTTCAGATGAGTGTCTCCATCTAATCCCCCAAATCAAATCTTCAGCCGTTCACGCGAATGGCTAAAAACGAAAGTGAAACATGGCAAACATCAAGTCGCAGATTAAGCGAATTGGCACCAACGCAAAGGCAAACGAGCGCAACAAGGCCGTAAAGAGCGAGCTCAAGACCGCCATCCGTGCCGCACGCGAAGCACTAGCAGCCGGAGACAAGACCAAGGCTGCAGAAGCAGTTAGCAACGCGAGCAAGAAGCTAGACAAGGCTGTGTCAAAGGGAGTAATCCACAAGAACCAGGCCGCTAACCGCAAGTCAGCGATTGCTAAGCAAGCTTCTGACCTAAAGTAAAGATTTTCTAAAAGTCCCGTCGAGCGATCGGCGGGATTTTTTATTTCGCGGCAATCTTTCGATTGCTACCTGCATAAGCCGCAAGAACCATTTGGCAAACGCTTAGCGCGGCGATAGCAAATAGCACGACGCTCCAGTTCGGCATCTGAGAACCGATTGCACCAAAGGCAAAAGTTCCGACTCCCGCAATCAGATAACCCCACCCTTGGCTAAACGCAGAGAGCGTCGTGGTTTGAGCTTGAGTGCTTGCGCGCGTTGCAATAAGTGAAAGTGAAATCGGAAAGTTTGCTGATTGTCCAAAAGCAATAAGCGCTGCGGCCGTGACGAGCAAGAACTCGTTTTTCACCATGTCATTTGTCTGCATCCAAGCAATCAGAGCGAAGCCGGCAGCGGTTAAAGCCGAGGCAAGAACAGCCAACCACGACAGTGATCGTAGTTTTGAAATAAGCGGCGCGAGTGCGAGTCCGCTCGGAATTCCAATTGCCGTGGCCAAACCCAAAAATGCGCCAGCTGCCTCTGGGGTTAGTCCTGCATCTATCAAAATGGTTGGCAGCCAGCCAAGCACCACATAGAAACCAAGCGACTGAAGCCCGAAATAGCCAAGAATTGCCCAAGCGATTGGCGATCGGTACACCGCGCGCGACTCGCTCTTTGCTGACTCTGCAGAGACCCGAACGTGAGACTGACCTGCTCTAAACCTTGGCAGCCAAAACAAAATTGCAAACAAAGCTGGTGCGGCAGTAAGCAACAAGACCCATTGCCAACCACCCAAAACGTTGCTGAGAATCACGGCAAAGCCCGCCATGAGACTTGCGGCAAGGGCTAGCAGAGTTGTGTAGAACGAAGTCATTAGAGAGGCTCGCTCTTTGAAGTCGTTGCGCACAAGCGTTGGTAGCAGAACGTTGGTTATTGCAATCCCAAGGCCGACGAAAATCGTTCCAACAAGAAGAAGTTCAAAACCAAAGAGCACACGGGCAACGAGAGCAATTAGCAAAACAGTTAAGACAATAAGCATGGTGACGTTGAGGCCAAGTCTTCGCGTCAACCAGGGGCTTAGAAACGCTCCGAGGCCGAAACAAAACACCGGAATTGAGGTGAGCAGACTCTGCTGCGAAGCATTCAAGTTGAGGCTCAGAGCAATTTCTTGCAACAGCGGGCCGATGGCGGCTAGAGGTGGTCGAAGCACCAGAGAAATGCAGATTAGCGCCAAAAAGGCAAACAAACCTAGGCGCTTGGTCAAGAAATGCCCTTTCGGGCAATCAGAATAAGCAGTCGCTCGATGACATATTCCGGGTCACGACTCGCGCCCTTTGCCGCGGCATCTGCTTCGGCCACAGCGTTGAAAACTCTGGCAAACCCGTCATCACTCCATTTGGAAAGATTCTTGCGCATCTTCTCGAGCACATAGGGATGAAGACCCAGCGAAGCTGCCGTTGCGGTTGGGTTGCCCGCTAGCTTCGCATAATCTCGAATGGATTTAGAAAGCGCCGACACAATCAGTACGGCATCGAGCCCCGTGGTTAGCGCGTGCCTTAGCAATGAAAGCGCCTCTGCAGCGTGGCCATCAAAGGCCGCTGAAGAAATCTTCCAGGATGTAGTCTCGACCCGTCCGCCGTAATAGAGATCGACCAGCTCTTCGGTGACATTGCTTGCAGAGTCTTCGGCAAGTTGAGCGCACGCCGCGCCTAGCTCGATCAGGTTTGCACCAAAAGCGGCAACCAGAGCCCTGACCGCGGCTGGGCTGATTTGTTTGTTGGCTGCACTGAACTCTGCCGAAACAAAAGCGGCCTTCTCTTCGTCTTTCTTGACCTCGAGGCACAGCACCTCGGTGACCTTCGAATTGACCCGCATGGCATCTAGCAGTTTCTTGCCGCGAACTGTGGCGGCGCTGTGAGTGAAAATCACCGTTGCGTCTGCACTTGGTTGTTCGAGATAAGCCAATCCATCAGTGATTAGCTCGTCGGTGCACTTTTCAACCGCACGAATAATGACCAGTTTCTGCTCTGCAAAAAGAGACGGGCTGGTGAGGTCTAACAGTTGCCCCGCGCGGTAGTCGGCCGCCTCTAATTCGTGCACCTCGAGTTCTGGGTGAACTTGCTTCAGCTGTTCGCGAATCGAGCGCACTGCTCTCGAACTCAGGTAGTCCTCTTTGCCGAATGTCAAAACCACCGGAGCGGGAGCGGCTTTTCTCCAATCAACCTGTTTGGCCTTCGACATTCGACTAGCCTAACCCGCGGCCGTGTTAGCAACCGTGAACCCCTGCGAAACTCGAGTCAGAGCTATTGAGCCGAGCAAATCGGTGCGGCAGATTAGCGTCTTGGTGCGTTCGAGCAGTCTGAGCGTTCTTTGAGTCGGATGCCCGTAACCGTTCTCTGCCCCGGCAGAGATTAGCGAGACGCTCGGATTCAGATGCTCGATGAATTCGGGATACTGGTCGGCTGATCCGTGATGCGAGACCTTCAAAACTAGATCGTGGCTCGCTACCCAACCCCTGTGCCAGATGTCTAGGTCTTGCGCCAACCTCATCTGACCCTTCTCTCCCAGGTCGGCAAGTGTGAGTAGCGAGAAATCGTCGAACCTAAACAACATGGCGATGCTGGCGTCATTTGAATCTTCGGCCTCTTGGGCGGTTCTTGTCGGGCTGAGTACGGTCCAAGAGGTCGAGCCGAGCGTTCCGCTAAGCCACTTGTGAGCCTTGACCACCGCAACCGAATGCTTCTTGAGCGCCGCCATTGTGCTGATGGCTGCCGGCCTGTCGTCGAGAAACGGACTGACCAGCACCTGCTCGACCCGCCTACCATTCAAAGCACCATTGATTCCAAGCACATGATCTTGGTCGAAGTGAGTAAGCACTAAGAGATCGATCTCGGTAACACCGAGTTGTGTGAGACAGCGGTTGATCTTTGAATCGAACTTGCCAACGTCAATGACTGCAACACTCGAACCAGTCTTGATCACGGTGGCATCGCCTTGCCCGACATCGCAGCTGGCGATTTGCCATTGAGGTTGCGGCCAAGCGGCCAAGCGCACGGCCTCAACCGTGAGCATCGAAACACTTGTGACCATTAGAGCGGCAGCGACCGTGCCTGAAATCAGTCGAGTTTCAGAATGCCTAGAGACGACGAAGGTGACGGCGGCAGCCACCAGAGCAACGGCGGTAACCGCGCCGAGCAAACCGGGCAACCAGAATGCGGTGGCAAGCGGCATGTTCGAAAAAGTGTGCGCAATCACGGCGATGAGCGAAGCCGGTATCGATGCAACCCAAAAGAGCAGAGACGCTAGCGGTTGAAACCATGACAGCAAAACTGCGAGAATCGCCAGCACGGTAACCGGTGCCACCAAAGGCTCGCTGAGCAGATTGGCCAAAAGCGAGTATGTCGGAACTCTCGGTTGCAGTTGCAGCAGAATCGGAAAGCACAGCAGTTGCGCGGCAGCACTGACGGCCAGCGCGAGTGCAACCCATCGAGGCATTCGCGCCTTGAGACGTTCATAAATCTTCGGTGCCAAAAGCAAAATGCCTGCGGTTGCAGCAACCGAAAGCGAGAAGCCATATTCGATGCAGATTTGCGGTGATGCAATAAGCAGTGCCGTTATTGCAATTGACAGGGCGACGATTGGCTTGACTCTGCGGCCACTCAAATATGCCAAGAGCACTGCCGCGGCCATCGTGGCGGCCCTGAGCACACTCGGTTGCGAGCCCACCAGCAGAACGTAACAACCGAGTGCGATCAGTGAACCGAAAACTCGAACCCGCACACCAAGCTGCCGCAGGGCTAAAAACACAGCGCCAGAGACAATTGCGCAGTTGGAACCCGAGACCGCCACCAAGTGGGTAAGCGATGTGTCGCGCATTGCCGACAGCAGTGATTCAGAAGCCAGACTCGAGTCGCCAACGGCTAAACCAAGTGTGAGTGCCTCGGCATCGGCACTGACGCCAAACATGGCCAGCTTTGAGGCCTGACGCAACTGTTCGAAGGGCCAGAGGTTGAATCCGTTTTGATTCGCAGATCTTTGGGCATCGACGTTCAAAATCAGACTCACGCCGAGCAAAGCCAGTGAAGAGAACGCGAGCAAAGCGAATCGAGCCAGCTCAGAGCGGGCCGCCCTAAGCCAAAAGCCGCAAAGCAGGCAACTGCCTAGAGCCAGCGCAAAGACCAGGTAAAGCTCGGTATGCCAGGCGAATGCGGCCGACCAACAAAGCAGAGCAACCGCCAGCCAACTCAAAGGGTGACCAGGTCTTTCATTGAGGCGAACAGCTTCGGGCCGATACCGCTCACCTTCATTAGATCTTCTTTCTTCTTGAAACCACCGTTCGCGGTTCGCCAGTCGAGCATTCGACCAGCCAATGTCGGGCCTACACCTGGCAGTTGCTCAAGCTCGGCCTGTGAAGCGCGGTTAAGCGACAGCAACTGCGAAGCCTTCGCCGAACCTGCCGCAGCAGTCTGCCCAGTTGTGAGAATCAAAACCTGCTCGCCGTCAGAGACCTCTCGAGCCAGGTTTACACTCGCCTGATCGGCCAACTCGGTGAAACCGCCGGCCGCGAAGATTGCATCGAACACTCGCCCACCGGCATCGACCGAATAGATTCCGGGATTAGCCACTTCGCCTACCACGTGCACAAAAATTGTCGGGGCTTGAATCGCCTGCGCCGGTGGTTGATCGACGACCTCAACCGTATCTGCGGTTTGGTAAGGCTTAGCCGAATTTAGCGAAATAAGAATTGCGCCGACGGCAGCGACAAATAGAAAAACCAGAACAACCAAGCGCCGATTTACGCTCTGGCTGCTCGATAGAGCGGTCAGAAGTTTTTCGCGTAACTGTTGCACACGGCGAGATTAGATTGGTGAGCGGCTCCCTTGGAGAGCAAGTTGAAATCTGTTGAGAAGTGACTAGCGTGTGGCGATGTTCACAAGTTTTGGTGCTCGAATGATGATGTTGGCAATCTCTTTGTCGCCGATTGCTCGCTTAACGTTCTCAGACGAGAAGGCTAGTTCGCGAAGCTGCTTTTCGGAGATTTCGACCGATACATCGAACTTGTCGCGCAGTTTTCCGTCGACCTGAACAACCGCAACCACCGAAGTCTCAACTAGCAAAGATTCGTCTGCAGACTGAAGACCTGCTAGGGCAACCCCTGGCTGATGCCCGAGTTTGGCCCACATGTCTTCTGCGGTGTAAGGAGCGAACAGCGAGAGCGCCTTGGCCACAACCTCCGCAGCTTCGCGAACGGCTGGGTCGGCAGGCCCGGCAGCGCCGTCGATTGCCTTGCGCAGCGCATTTACGAGCTCCATGACCTTTGCCACACCCACGTTGAACTTGAAGTTTTCGATTGACGGTGCAAAGTCTCGAAGAAACGAGTGGGTTGCCTTGCGCAGCTCGGCATTGCCGGTTTTCACATCGACCCCAACTGCTGAAGTCACGTCATTTGCTGTGCGCCATGCGCGGGCAAGAAACTTAGCCGAACCAGCTGGCGAAACGTCGGCCCAGTCGATGTCATCTTCTGGCGGACCGGCGAAAGACATGGTCAGACGAATGGCGTCTACCCCGTGCTCATCCAGTTGCTCGCTCAGCGCAACAAGGTTTCCGCGCGACTTAGACATCGCAGAGCCGTTCATGAGAACCATGCCCTGGTTTAGCAATCGCGTGAATGGCTCTTCGAAGTCGATGTAGCCGAGATCGTGCAGTGCCTTGGTGAAGAAGCGCGCATAAAGAAGGTGCAAAATCGCGTGAGTTACGCCACCCACATACTGGTCAACCGGCGCCCACTCCTTTGCGGCTTGCTTCGGACAGGCATGCTCGGTTGAGTTAGGCGACAAGAACCTTAAGAAGTACCAAGACGAGTCGACGAAGGTATCCATGGTGTCGGTATCGCGCTTCGCATCGATGCCGCACTTCGGGCACTTCACGTTGACCCAGTCGGTTGCGCCACCGAGCGGTGACGTGCCCTTCGGCTTCAGGTCGAGACCCTCGGCAGATGGAAGTTGAACTGGCAGTTCGCTCACCGGCACAGGCACCTCGCCGCAGGCATCGCAGTGAATGATCGGAAACGGGGTTCCCCAGTAGCGCTGGCGCGAAATCAACCAGTCGCGA
>JBEAWS010000024.1:0-6914 GCA_041160185.1 Actinomycetota bacterium | reverse complement strand
GGGCAATGCTTTGCTAACTAATTGGATTCGATCTCTATGACGACCACTAGCTCGGTGAATGCGAGACTGCAACTTTTGCCAGCCGTCGACGTTTCCGACGGCCAGGCGGTGCGGCTTACGCAGGGCAACTCAAACTCTGAAACCCAATACGGTTCTGCGGTTGAAGCGGCTCGATTGTGGCTTGATGCGGGTGCCGAGTGGATTCACCTCGCCGACCTAGACACAGCGTTCTCAAGAGGGCACAATCGCGAAGTGCTAGCCGAGGTAGTGGCTAACGCTGGCGGCGCAAAGGTTCAGTTGAGCGGCGGCATCCGTGATTTGGCGACCCTAGAAGCCCTGCTAGACCTGGGGGCAGAGCGAATTGTTCTCTCAACCATGGCGCTGCAGGATGCAGAGTTCGTGCGTGAATCCATTGAACAGCACCGAGAGCTAATTGCCGTTGGTCTAGACGTCAGGGGAGACCGCCTGGTCGCCAGAGGCCAAACTGCCGAGGGCATGCTTCTGGCCGAAGCGCTCGAACTGCTGGAGCGTTTCGATTGTCGGCGTTACGTCGTCACCGATGTCACCCGCGACGGAACACTCGGTGGCCCAAACTACGAGTTGCTTTCGCTGGTGATGTCGCAGACCAAGAAGCCGGTGGTTGCGTCGGGCGGCATTGCTTCGTTGAACGACATTCGCGAACTTCGATCAATGGTTGGTGACGGCCTGGAAGGCGCAATTCTCGGCAAAGCGCTATACGCGAAGAACTTCACTATCGAACAGGCACTAGAGACTGCGGGCGAAAATGACTTTTGACCACGAGCACATCAACAAGAACAAGTTTTCAGATTCCGCAGGTACACCCTGGGCCGGCCGCGCTTTCGATGTCAACAACTTTTCGGGTGACGATGGTTCTGCTCCGGCTGCCCTGCTAGCCGCGCTAACCGCATTTCACGCTCGCGAGGTTGACGCAGAGGTGGTCATCGATGCCATAAGAGAGAGCCGCCTGTTGATTCCGCTGCTCGCCGAAGTTGCAGAGAGCGAAGTCGGAGCGCACGGCCTGAAGACAGATAAGAGCGCCGATCTAAGCATCGTCACGGTAGCCACTCCCGACGATCAGAACGGCTTGCCGGTTTTCAGTTCGGTTGCAGCAATGCAGCGTTGGAACTCAACCGCTCGGCCGGTGCCCGCTGATGCTCGCCGTGTCGCGCTCGCGGCTGTCGCAGAACACAACACGCGAATAATTCTTGACCCCGAGAGCGAAACAGAATTTGCCATTAGGCGACCTGCCATAGCGGCGATAGCTCAGGGCCTGGTGTGGGTGCATCCCGCTCGTAACACCGAGGTGCGCGAAGCAATCGCTCGGGTGCTCGGTGCAAAAACAGACTTTTTGAGTTTCAAACTGCTCGACGAAGATTTGTCGTCAAGATTGCACTCGGCCGAGCTGATGCTCGAATTGCAACTCGCACCCGGTTTGACAGAAGAACGGGTCACTGAACTGGTTCAGCAGCTGGCGATCGGTTTGGGTGAGAGCGCTGAAATCGCGGAGCACGTCGATAGCCTTCGGGTCAAGCTGGCCTGAACCCTCGGCCGAGAGCCGGTAGCTAGTTGACCGGGCCGGTGTACTTTTCGCCAGGGCCTTGCCCCGGGGCATCCTTGATCACGGATGCTTCGCGAAATGCCAGCTGAAGCGAGCGAAGGCCGTCTCGAAGCGGTCGAGCGTGGTGGTCGCCAAGGTCTTGAGCGGCCGCGGTTAGCAGCCCAGCCAGGGCATTGATAAGTTTGCGGGCCTCATCCAGGTCGGCTTTGTGGCCGTCTTCACCAAGGCCGCATTGAACCGCGGCTGCGCTCATGAGGTGAACGGCAGTCGTCGTGATCACCTCGACGGCGGGCACCTCCGAGATGTCGCGCACCTGATCGGCTACGTCGCGAAACTCTTGAGAATCAAAATCTGGCAAGGGGTTTACTCCTGTTTAGTCGTTCTGCTAGGCTAACCCATGGCTCCGAGGTTCGCCTCGGTCAGAAGTGGATTCATTTCCCACCTAGTCCACCGACTTTTTAGGTGTTCGGGTAAAGCTTTTGGAAACTTCGTTTCTGTACGCGCGCTCCCTGCGTTGCGTGGCCAAGGTAATCAATACCAATGTCACATCTAAAGAGGAGCAAAGATCAGCGACCCACGTATCAATGAGCGCATTCGCGTGCCAGAGGTTCGCCTCGTCGGCCCAGCGGGTGAGCAGGTTGGTGTAGTTCGTATCGAAGAGGCAATGCGTCTTGCACAAGAAGCAGATCTCGACCTAGTCGAGGTAGCCCCAGATGCAAAACCGCCAGTAGCGAAACTAATGGACTTCGGAAAATTCAAGTATGAAGCTGCACAGAAGATTCGTGAGGCAAGAAAGAACCAGGTCAACACAATTCTGAAAACCGTTCGTTTCGGTTTGAAGATTGACGACCACGACTACGCAACCAAGCGCGGGCAGATTGAGAAGTTCCTCAAAGCTGGTGACAAGGTAAAGGTAATCGTAGTTTTTCGCGGTCGTGAGCAGAGTCGTCCAGAGATGGGCGTGAAGCTGCTCCAGAAGCTTGCCGAAGAAGTGAACGTGTTCGGAGTCGTTGAATCGACACCATCGGTTGATGGTCGAAACATGGTTATGGTTATCGGTCCATTGAAGAACAAGGCAGAGGCTAAGGCCGAAGCGAAGAAGGCGGCAGCCAAGGCAGAAGCCAAGGTTGCGCCAACTGAGAGCAAAGAGTCGGCAAAGGCCGACGAATAGAAGGAGAAAGCAATGCCAAAGCAGAAGACCCACTCGGGCGCTAAGAAGCGTTTCCGCTTCACCGGTAGCGGCAAGCTCATGAAGCAGCAGATCAACATGCGCCACAACCAGGAGCACATGTCGAACCGTCGCAAGCGTCGACTAAACGTTGACCAGGTCGTCTCACCAGCAGACTTCAAGACCATCAAGAAGCAACTCGGCAAGTAACCGAATTTTTAGAACTAGGAGCATCTACAAATGGCAAGAGTAAAAAACGCGGTTAACTCGCACAAGAAGCGTCGTACCGTTCTCGAGCGTGCCTCGGGTTACCGCGGTCAGCGTTCACGTCTTTACCGCATGGCAAAGCAGCAGATGCTGCACTCGTTGGTTTACGCATTCAACGACCGTCGTGCTCGCAAGGGTGACTTCCGTCGCCTCTGGATTCAGCGAATCAACGCAGCTGCGCGTTCAAACGGCATGACCTACAACCGCTTCATTCAGGGATTGGCTTTGGCTGGCGTTCAGGTTGACCGTCGCATCCTTGCCGACCTCGCCGTAAACGAGCCGAAGACTTTCGCAACCTTGGTTGCTTCGGCTAAGGCTGCGCTTCCTGCAGACACTTCGGCACCGAAGGCAAAGTAGTAGCAATTGCTAACTGATCCCAAGTCGAACCAGGTTCGCGGGGTCGCCAAGCTTAACAAGAAAGACGCCCGGTCAGAGACCGGGCTCTTTCTGCTTGAGGGCCCGCAAGGATTGCGTGAAGCGCTCTCACGACCAAAGCTGATTGTTGATTTGTATGTCACGGCAGAAGCCGTCGATCGCCACACCCAACTAATCGAACAGGCCGAGGCTGCGCACGTAGAAGTGCAAATGGTTTCCGATACCGTTCTCAAAGTGATGTGCGACACCGAAACACCGCAGGGAATTTTGGCGGTCTGTCAGCAAATTCACGTCGAACTCGATGACCTGCTCGCAACCAAACCGAAGTTGATAGCACTGCTCGCTAACATTCGTGATCCCGGTAATGCCGGCACAGTGCTTCGCGCGGCCGACGCAGCAGGTGCCGACGGAGTCATCTTCAGCGCTAATAGCGTGGATGTTTACAATCCAAAAGTTGTCAGGTCGACAACCGGTTCAATATTTCACCTGCCGGTTGTGATTGGGGCAGACATCCCTGAGGCAATTGCAAAGCTGAAGGCTGCCGGTCTCACTGTCCTTGCGGCTAACGGCGGAGGAGTTCACTTGCCTGACCTGGAGCAGAAGCAGTTGGCCAAACCAACCGCCTGGCTGTTGGGCAACGAGGCATGGGGCTTCGAACCAGAAATTCTCGAATTGGTCGACCAAGAGGTCGCGGTTCCAATTTACGGAAGTGCCGAGAGTTTGAATCTTGCTACCGCCGCAAGTATTTGCCTGTATGCCTCAGCCTTCGCTCAGAACGTCGCCGATTAGACTAGAGCTCTTATGTCAGGCTCAAATCCAATCAGCGAAACCGTTGTCGCGGGGGTTGTGGCCGCCGCTCTCTCGGCCATCGCCGGCGCACAAGACCTAGCTTCGCTTCGCAGCGTGCGTCAGGCCACCGTTGGTGAGCAGTCTGAAATCGCTAAACTCAACGGCCAGCTAAAGACAATCGATGCAGAGTTCAAGGCCGCCGCCGGAGCGCTAATCGGCAAGGCTCGTGCCGAAATTGCCGCGGCTTTCGCGGTTCGCGAAGAGCAGTTTGCCGCCGCAGAAGAGTTGTCAAAGCTTGCGGCCGAAAAAGTCGACATGACCGCGGTTGCCACGCGCGTGCCATTTGGCGCCCGACACCCGCTTTCTCTGCTTCAAGACCAAATCTCGGATGTCTTCATCGGAATGGGTTGGGAGATTGCCGAGGGGCCGGAACTCGAACACGAGTGGTTCAACTTCGATGCCTTGAATTTTGATGCGGATCACCCGGCCAGAGCCATGCAAGACACCTTCTTCGTCGAACCGGTCGATTCACACTTGGTGTTGCGCACCCACACCTCACCGGTGCAGGTTCGTTCGCTGCTAGAGCGCGAACTACCTATCTATGTGCTTTGCCCCGGTCGAGTCTTTCGAACCGACGAGCTCGATGCCACTCACACTCCCGTCTTTCACCAGGTCGAAGGCTTGGCAGTCGACAAAGGGCTCACCATGGCCGATTTGCGCGGCACCCTTGAGCACTTCGCAAGAATCATGTTCGGCGCAGAGGCGCAGATTCGTCTGCGTCCATCTTTCTTTCCATTCACCGAACCTTCTGCCGAATTAGACGTTTGGCACCCGGGGGCTAAGGGTGGCGCTCGCTGGGTCGAGTGGGGTGGTTGCGGAATGGTGAACCCAAATGTTCTGCTTGCCGCAGGAATCGATCCCGAGGTTTATCAGGGCTTTGCTTTCGGCATGGGCATTGAACGAACACTGATGTTCAGAAACGATGTTCGAGACATGCACGACATGGTCGAAGCCGACGTCAGGTTCTCTCAGCAGTTCGGGGTGAACCTCTAGTGCGCGTTCCATTGTCTTGGCTTGCCGAGTATGTAGACCTTCCACCCGATGCCACTCCAGATTCGGTCATGGCCGAATTGGTGAAGGTGGGTCTCGAAGAAGAGGGCAGTCACGCTTTCGCGGTAACCGGCCCGGTCGTTGTCGGCCAGGTTCTCGAGTTCACCCCTGAAGAGCAATCAAATGGCAAGACCATTCGCTGGTGCCAGGTTCGAGTTGCTCCAGAGGGCAGCAAGGCTGCCGATGGTGGCGAAGACGTTCGCGGAATTGTCTGCGGCGCCAGCAACTTCGAAGTCGGCGACAAGGTGGTAGTTTGCCTGCCGGGTTCTACGTTGCCTGGCGATTTTCACATCGCAGCTCGGTCAACCTACGGGCACATCAGCGATGGAATGCTCGCCTCGGCCCGCGAGCTCAACTTCAGCGACGATCACGCGGGAATCATGCGTCTCAATGAGATGGGCCTAGATCCAAAAATTGGCTCGGATGCTCTCGAGTTGTTGCACCTGACCGACACTGCCGCCGAAGTCAATGTCACGCCCGATCGCGGCTACTGCTTCTCAGTTCGCGGCATCGCGCGCGAATATGCGCACGCAACCGGGGCAGACTTCCGCGATCCAAAGGGCAACGCGGTTCTGAATCACGGCGAAGGTTTCTCGCTGAACTTCAACGACCCTCATCCGGTTCGCAACAATCCGGGCATGCAGCGAATGATTCTGCGTTCTGTAATGGGCATCGAGGCAACGAGACCTACCCCGCCGTGGATGATTGCACGACTCAAGCTTTCGGGCATGCGATCAATTTCTCTCGCCGTCGACATCACCAACTACGTGATGCTCGAACTCGGTCAACCTACTCACGCCTACGACCTCGACAAGCTGCAGGGTGGAATCACCGTTAGGCGCGCGCAGGCAAACGAAACTCTGAAGACTCTCGACGGTCAAGTTCGAAAGTTGCACCCAGAGGATCTTCTAATCTGTGATGACTCCGGCCCGATTGGTCTCGCCGGAGTAATGGGTGGCGAGAGCACCGAAGTCGATTCAAACACTAAGAACGTTTTGATTGAAGCGGCGAACTTCGACCCAATTTCGATTGCAAGAACTGCGCGCAGACACAAGTTGTCATCAGAGGCTTCGAAGCGTTTCGAACGCGGGGTCGACCCGATGATTGCCGACAACGCCGCGGCCCGCGTGGTTCAGTTGCTCGAAGTGCACGCCGTGGGCGAAGGAAACATTCTCGGCGCAGAATTCAACCAGCTCGAGCAGGTGCCAGCAATTTACCTGCCAGCAGATTTTGCCGAGTCGGTAGTTGGCGTGAACTTCGATGCAGATGAGCAAACCCGAATTCTCTCCGAGATCGGTTGCCTCGTCGCATCGGTTGACGGTGGTTTCGAAGTTGTTCCGCCAAGTTGGCGACCTGATCTTCGCCACAAGACAGACCTGGTTGAAGAGGTCGCTCGAATTGGCGGATACCACCGCATTCCATCGAGACTTCCGGTTGCACCGCCGGGCCGAGGGCTCACCCAAAACCAGAGGCTACGCCGACAGGCAATCAACGCACTGGTTGGTTCGGGTTTCACCGAGGTGCTTACCTACCCGTTCATGTCTGGTCAGCAGAATCAGTGGTTCGCCCAAGACGCGCAAGCCAAGACGGTCAAGTTGGCAAACGCCATGCAAGAAGATGTGAGTG
>JBEAWS010000040.1:0-6686 GCA_041160185.1 Actinomycetota bacterium | reverse complement strand
GCGCGAACCGCCGAGCAACTTCGCGAAGACGAGGCCGTGCTTGCACCGATGGCCCAAGACTTCTTCGACCGCTTCGTTTCGCTCAAGGCAACATCGATTGAAATCGCGCTCGCGGAATTCGAAGCCGCGCCGCTTGCAATTCGCCACCGGGTCATCGCCATGGCCCTCACGGTTTTGCAGGCACCCGAGTTTGCGCGAGTGCACATCCGTGCAATTGATGCTCTGGTCGACGAGTGGCACGGGCAAAAACCACTGAGCCTGCCAGGGGTTAGAGTAGAACGCACAGCAAGACACATAGTTTTGAAAACAGCTAAGACACTCAAACCAGGAGCCTGCTAAGTGGATCTCGACAAAGTCGCAAATGACATCTCAAAAGTTTTAGTTACCCCCGAGCAGATTCGCGACAAGGTGACCGAGCTAGCTGCAGAACTAGACAAGCACTACGCCGGCAAAGATGTTCTGCTGGTCGGCGTGCTCAAGGGCGCGGTCATGTTTATGGCTGACATTTCACGTGCGATGCAGATTCCGGTGCAGATGGACTGGATGGCAGTTTCGTCATATGGCCACGGCACGCAATCGTCGGGTGTGGTTCGAATTCTCAAAGACTTGGATGCCGACATTCTCGGGCGCCACGTTCTGATTGTCGAAGACATAATCGACTCGGGCCTAACCCTCAGCTGGTTGGTCGCCAATCTCAAGGCTCGCGGCGCAGCTTCGGTCGAGATCGTTTCGCTGCTTCGCAAGCCAGACGCGGCCAAGGTAGTGGTTGATGTGACCTGGGTCGGCTTCGAGATTCCGAACGAGTTCGTGGTTGGTTACGGCCTCGACTTCGCAGAGAACTACCGCACCCTGCCTGGCGTGGCAGTTCTCGACCCCAAGACCTACAACTAACGCCTACGGCGAACATCTTTGGCGCATGTCGTGTGCCACAGGTAGATTTATGCGGTGAATATCAAAAAGTTTCTGAGTGGCCCATTTATCTGGATTATTGCCGCGGTAATCGTTCTAATCATCGGTTCGTCAATGGTGAATGGTTCGAGCGTCAAGCAGGTCGACACCAGTGTTGGCATGGGGCTAATCAAAGACGGCAAGGCCGTAAGCGTCAAGATTCTTGAGGCAGATCAGCGCGTAGACATTACCCTCGCAACTGAAGACCCGAAACTTGGCAAGCAGGTTCAGTTCTTCTATGTGAGCGCTCGTGGCGAAGAAGTCGTCAAGGTTGTGAATTCTGCCAACCTGGGCAAGGGCTTCAACGATGAAGCGCCTAATACACCTTGGTTTGTAGCGTTGCTCGGCAGCCTGTTGCCTTTCATCATCATCGGTCTCATCTTCTGGTTCATTCTTTCGAGTGCCGGCGGCGGTGGTGGCGGTCGAGGCGTAATGCAGTTTGGCAAGTCTCGCGCCAAGTTAGTGAATAAAGAAACTTCGAATGTAACTTTCGCCGACGTGGCAGGTGCCGACGAGGCCATGGAAGAACTACAAGAAATCAAAGAGTTCTTGAAAGAACCACAAAAGTTTCAGGCTGTTGGAGCAAAGATTCCGCGCGGAGTTTTGCTGTACGGCCCACCCGGAACCGGAAAGACTTTGGTTGCCAAAGCTGTCGCAGGTGAAGCCGGAGTTCCGTTTTTCTCAATCTCTGGTTCTGACTTCGTTGAAATGTTTGTCGGTGTTGGTGCTTCACGTGTTCGCGATCTGTTCGAACAGGCAAAGCAGGCTGCTCCGGCAATCATCTTCGTAGACGAAATCGATGCGGTTGGTCGTCAGCGCGGCGCTGGCATCGGCGGTGGCAACGACGAGCGCGAGCAGACCCTCAACCAGTTGCTCGTTGAGATGGATGGCTTCGACTCGAAGACCAACGTGATTTTGATTGCCGCAACTAACCGCCCCGATGTGCTCGACCCAGCGCTCTTGCGCCCTGGTCGTTTCGACCGTCAGATTGGCGTTACCGCACCTGACCTAAGCGGTCGCGAGAAGGTGCTGGCAGTGCACTCGAAGGGCAAGCCGTTGGCCGACGATGTCGACCTGGCACTTATTGCGCGCCGCACCCCGGGCTTTACCGGCGCTGATCTGGCTAACGTTCTGAACGAAGCGGCTCTGCTTACCGCTCGCCAGAACGAAAAGAAGATCACGGCCGAAACCATCGATGAGGCTATCGACCGCGTTATTGGTGGGCCACAGAAGAAGTCGCGCCTCATGCAAGACCGTGAGCGCCTAAACACCGCATATCACGAGGCCGGTCACGCTCTTGTGGCAGCAGCAATGAACGACAGCGACCCGGTAACCAAGGTCACCATTTTGCCGCGAGGACGCGCGCTCGGCTACACCATGGTTTTGCCGCTCGAAGACCGCTATTCGATTTCTCGCAACCAACTACTCGACCAGATTGCATATGCAATGGGTGGCCGCGTCGCCGAAGAGATTGTCTTTCGCGACCCAACCACCGGAGCATCGAACGACTTTGAGAAGGCAACTTCAATCGCTCGCAAGATGGTTACTCAATACGGTTTCAGCAACGCAGTCGGTGCTGTGAGCTATGGCAACAGTGGCGAAGTATTCATCGGAAGAGACATGGCACAGGCGCGTGACTACAGCGAGTCAACCGCTCAGGCAATCGACGCCGAAGTGCGTGCGATTGTTGAAGCAGCGCACAACGATGCCTACAAAGCGCTAACGCTGAACCGCAAGATTCTCGACGCTCTGGCAAAAGAACTGATGGAACGTGAAACTCTGAACCAAGACGAAATCGCTGTCTTGTTCAAGAACGTGAAGAAAATTGCAAAGCGCAAGGTTTGGTTGTCGAGCAGGTCGCGCCCAGCTTCGAAGCAGGGGCCGATTGCAATTCCGTCTAAGGGCTCAACCGCTGCTAAGCAACGCGAAGCAAAAAGAGTTGAGACTGCTGCAAAATCTGCGAAGCCTGCCGCTAAGCGTGCAGCCAAGCCGCGCACCGTTGCAAAGAAGAAGTAGCAAGTGGTAGACCAGCAGCGCATCGAAGCGGCTGTCGTCGAATTGCTTTTGGCAATCGGCGAAGACCCGAAGCGCAGCGATCTGCTGGCCACTCCTAAAAAAGTTGCAGAAGCCTATGCAATCTTCTTCAATGGCGTTGGAGTTGAAGCCACCGAGGCTCTAGGCGACACAATTGCCGCCGAGCACAACGAAGTTGTAATTCTCAAAGACATCGAATTCGTCTCGATGTGTGAACATCACCTGCTGCCGTTCACCGGTGTTGCCCACATCGCCTATTTACCAGCCGGCCGCGTGGTTGGGCTGGGGCGCTTGCCAAAGGTGGTTGAAGTGCTGGCTTCGAGGCCGCAGCTGCAAGAGAACCTCACCGCGCAAATAGCCGACGCAATCGAGTCGGGCACGGGCTCTCGCGGCGTGGTCGTTGTGATTGAAGCCAGGCACCACTGCGTGGTGTCTCGAGGCGCCAGGCAGCCAGAGGCCAACACCATCACCATGGCAGCTCGCGGCGAATACGCCGAACCCGTTGCTCGCGCCGAAGTCATGGCACTGATTTCGAAATAGCCATGACCTTTAATCGTCCGCTAGTTATGGGTGTGCTCAACGTCACTCCAGATTCATTTAGCGACGGCGGTCAATTCTCTGCAGAAGACGATGCTCTCAATCACGCACGACTTCTAATCGCTGCTGGCTCAAACATCATCGACATCGGAGGCGAATCAACTCGGCCGGGTGCAGAGAGAATCTCAATCGACGAAGAACAGCGCCGGGTGCTTCGAGTCATCGAGCGAATTGCGCAGGAGCCTTCGTTCATTGCAAGCGGCGCCAAGATCAGCATCGACACCATGAACTCGCAAACCGCAAAGGCCGCAGTCGCTTGCGGTGCCGAAATAATCAACGACGTTTCTGGTGGTTTGGCCGACGAGAACATGTTCGCCGTGGCTGCCGAGTCTGGCGCAATTCTTGTAATTTCACATTGGCGCGGTTTTAGCGATCGCATGGATACTCTCAACGAATATCAAGATATTGCGCGCGATGTTGCCACCGAACTTGCGGCGCGCGTTGAAGTTGCGATTGCCGCCGGAGTCAAGCGCGAAAAGATTGTGATTGACCCGGGTCTCGGTTTTGCAAAAGATATGCAACAAAACTGGAAACTGGTTGCCCGTCTCGATGAACTCGAAAAACTCGGCCTGCCAATTCTTGTTGGAGCATCACGAAAGCGATTCATCGCCGGCACGCTCGAGCCAGACGAAGCGGGAGAGGTCAGCAACTCTCGACGAGACCTCGCCACGGCTGTTCTCACCGCTCTGCTGTTGCAGCGCAAACTGTGGGGCATCCGTGTGCACAACGTGCTGGCCACAACCGACGCAATCGATGTGGTCGAAGCTCTTCGAAATGCGGAATCGCAGTAAATAGGGCAGAGTTAAGCCATGAAGCACTCACCGCTCAAGATCAGCATCAAGGGCCTAAGAGTCTTTGCCCACCACGGTGTTTTTGAGTCCGAGCGCCTAAACGGCCAAGACTTCTTTATTGATGCCGATGTCTGGATTGACGGCGAGGCCGCCGCAGCCAACGACGATTTGGCCAAAACAGTGCACTACGGCGAATTAGCCAATGCCCTGGTCGCCGCTGCCAAGGCGAACCCAGTTGATTTGATTGAAACCCTCGCCACCAGACTGCTCGAGCTCGTGATGAATTTTGGCGGCGGCGAAGCCACCGGAATCGTGAAAAAAGCCAAGATAACCGTGCACAAGCCCAAAGCTCCGATCGAGCACGAATTCTCTGACGTGTCGGTCACGGTGAAGGCAAAGCGAAAGTGAAGAAGCAATACACCCCCGCGGTGCTTGCGATCGGCGGAAACCTTGGTGATCGCCTTGCGAACATCCGTGCCGCTGTTGAAGCTCTTGAAGAGACGAAGGGCATCAAGGTGCGCGCAGTTTCGCCACTGGTTGAATCGTTTGCGGTGACCGCGGCTGGTGTCGACCAGAGCAAACCGAATTACATAAATGCCGTGCTCAAGGTCGATACCAAGTTGAAACCGAAGAAGCTTTTGCGCGAGGTGCGTCGCGTTGAGTCTGAACTTGGCCGAGTGCGAATTGAGCGCTGGGGTTCAAGAACCATGGACATCGACATCGTGACCTATGGAGATCTAATTCAGTCGAAGAAGAAACTTGAGCTGCCGCATCCGCGTGCGTTTCAGCGCGCATTTGTTCTCGTGCCGTGGCTGATGCTCGATAAAGAAGCTGTGCTGCCAGGTCACGGATCAATCGCGCAGCTTGCGCAAAACGTTAAGGACGACGTTTGGGTGGTGAGCGAATGAAGCCGACAAAGTTTCTGACACTACTGATGCCAACGGTGATTGCTTGGTCGTTTGTTTACGTTGCGGTGCGACTGATTGTTGGCAACGGTGGAAGCATTCCGGTTGCTACCAACACCGTGCTTGTTACGTTGCCCGCAATCGCAGTTCTCATTCTGGTGTTCTCGTGGCCGGTGCTTCGCTACAGCAAAGCGCTAAAGAATTACAGTGGCACCAGTGAGAGACCAAAGCGAGTCGACCCGTTTTATGCAACCAAGGTTCTCGCCTTGGCGAAAGCAACTTCGATTGCCGGCGCTCTATTTCTTGGAGCAGCAATCAGCCTGGTGTTGATGCAACTCGGTGCACCGGTGGTGCCAGATTCCATCTTGCTCAACTTCATTGCGTTGATCGAGTCGGCAGCTCTCATAGCTGTCGCCCTTTACATAGAGCGCGCCTGCAAGATTCGCGAACCCGGTGACTCGAAACCGACCACCACCGAAACCGGCAACGGTTCAGTTGAATCGAACCCAGCGTGAACCAGGGCAGGCTCTCGGTAGCGATTATTGGCGCGGGCCCGGTTGGGTCGGTGCTCGGGCAGGCGCTTGCCTCTGCAGGGCACATGATTGCTGGCATTGCCAGCACCAACCCCAAGAACATCGAGCGTGCCGAGACCATGCTGCCGGGGGCGCTGGTGAAGACACTGCCGCAGCTGCTCGAGCTTGCCGATTTGGTTCTGTTCGCGATTCCTGCCGATCAGCTTGAGGCAACCATCGGCGGCATCTCAGAGGCAAAGCTTTGGCGCAGCGGTCAACTCGTTGCACACACGGCCGGGCAGTTCGGCTATTCAGTTTTCAACTCGGCAGCTCAGCAGGGTGTCATTCCGCTGGCGATTCATCCGGCGATGAGTTTCACCGGCACCAGCGTCGACCTGGCGCGAATTCGCGAAAGCTATTTTGCAGTTTCTGCACCGACCGTGGCCTTGCCGATTGCGCAGGCGCTAGTGATCGAAATGGGTGCAGAGCCGCTGGTGATTAGCGAAGACAATCGCGCAATCTACTTTGAGGCAATTTCTGTTGCCACTAACTTTTCTGCCATGATCGTGAACCAGGCAATCGGTTTGCTCGAGTCGGTTGGAGTGAGTGATGCAAGAAGCGTCTTGGCTCCGGTGGTTCGCAGTTCAGTCGAGGTTGCGATTGCCGCTGGGCACAAACCAATCGACCCGAGTGAATTGCTCGGCTGATGCAAATCATTTCGAGTGCTAACGATTTAGCAGCCGCAGTTTCGAACGCACGTCAACACGGCAAGAGCATTTCGTTTGTGCCGACCATGGGTGCGCTGCACGACGGGCACCTTTCACTTGTCGAGATAGCGCACCAACAGTCTGACTTCGTTGTTGTGTCGATTTTTGTGAATCCGTTGCAGTTTGCCGCTG
>JBEAWS010000080.1:0-5591 GCA_041160185.1 Actinomycetota bacterium | reverse complement strand
TGCAAAGGCGGTGCTAATCGGAGAACCTTCTTACGTCGGCACCATGTCGAACATTCCACGGTTGGCAAAGGTTACGCACGAGTACGGCATCCCGCTGGTCGTCGATGCGGCTTGGGCGGCGCACTACGGTTTTCACCCGGAGTTGCCGGGCCACCCGCTAAGCGAGGGTGCCGACATAGTCGTGACTTCGGCGCACAAAACCTTGCCGGCTTATTCGCAGGCGAGTTTTGTTCTGGTGAATTCTGAATTCGTTGATCTCTCTCGATTCAACAAGATGTTTGACTCAACACAGACCACATCGATGTCTGGTCGCATACTCGCTTCGATTGACGCGTCGCGCGCATTGCTCGAGCGTCACGGGCACGAACTTATCGGCCCGGTTATCGAAGCAACCGAAAAGGGTCGCGCATCATTGGTTGCCGCCGGCATCGACGTTATCGACGGTGAATACATCGACCCACTCAAGCTTGTGATTTTGCTGTCGAGTTGCGGCGCAGACGGCAATCTGGTCGAGGCTGATTTGCTCGCTGCAAACATCGACATCGAAATGGCGAATCGCGACATTTTGATTCCGATGATTACCTTTGCCGACACCCCTGATCGCGTCGACGATTTGGTTCAACGAATCATTGCGTCGGTTAATTCACACCGAGGCACTCCGCGACCGATTGAGATTCTGCCGGCGTTCTCGATTGAGCCTGAGGTAGTTGTGACTCCGCGCGAGGCATTCTTCTCGGGTTACGAAGTGGTTGAAGCAAAAGATGCAGTGGGCCGAGTTTCAGCCGAAATGATTTGCCCTTACCCTCCCGGTGTGCCGGTGCTCTCGCCTGGTGAGCGAATAACAGAGGCCGCACTTAGCGCTTTGTTTGAGGCCCGAGACATGGGCGTAATGATCAAGTTCGTGGCCGACCCAACACTGAAGACGCTCAAGGTTTTGCCTGCCTAATAGGCTGGAGTTCTTATGCTGTCTAGACACGTTGTAGTCGTTGAGAACGAGCCGCTGATGCGCGACCTAATCGGCAAGACCCTTGAGGCCTCTGGCTTCAGGGTGACTACCGCCGCTAACGCTGCCGATGCCAAGCGAGTGCACAAAGCAGTTGATCCAGATGCGGTTGTAATCGACATCGAACTTGGCCCCGGGCCTGATGGCTTCGACTTGGCCGCCGCGCTAGTTGCCGAGAGTCCAGAGTTGGCAGTCGTTTTTCTCACCAACCTGCCAGACCCAAGGCTGGCAGGTAAGTCTTCGAAGAACGTGCCAAAGAATGCTGCCTATCTTCGCAAATCAAATTTGGTCGACACCAGCGAGCTAGTTGCCGCGTTGAATGCCGTCTTGAAAAGCGAGGGCGCTACTGGCTTTAGACACGACCTAGATTCACAGCGACCGCTGGCAAAACTTTCGGGCAAGCAGCTTGAGGTTTTGAGACTCATATCTGACGGGCTATCGAATCAGCAGATTGCCGACGCCAGACAAACCAGTGTGAGAGCGGTTGAAGGAATGGTCAGTCGCATTTTTGAAGCATTGAACATAAATGTTCAAGACGAGGGCAACTCGAGAGTCGACGCTGTCAAAAAATACTTTCTCGCTACCCGCCCGGGAGAGTAATGACTGAGAATCCAACCACTCCGATTTTTCGCATGGCGAGGGCGGTGCAGCAAATTGCCAGCCCTTATTCTCTGAGCAACCAAACAATTCTTGCTGCCGCTGTTCCTGTGGTTCTCTCAAACCTAGTTCTTGATTTCGGTCGCGAAAAGGGCACCTTCGGCAACTGGCTTTTGATTGCACTTCTCGGATACCTTTCGGTTGCCGCCGTTCTTCTTTTGGCCCGCAACCTGCTGTCGGGCATGACGCCACCGGCGATCGTTTACCTCTTGGTCTTTCTGCTTGCCGGATTTGTGCGCGGAGTTGTCATTTTTCAGGTCGGCACCGAGTTCGGTGTCATTCCGCCAGATGAATGGCAGTATCGACTGCTTGGGTCGCCATTGTTTATTTTGGTTTCGCTTTCGCTGGTCACAGTTTTGGTTTCTAACTCGCAGCGAGCCACTAAGGAATTGGCGAATCTTGAGACCAGCCGCCTCGTTCTAGAAAAGCGTTTGAGCTCTATGCGAGCTGAGATCTCTCGCATGAACTCTGAAGTTGCCGGCAACGTTTCAGGCCTGATTTCTCCAGTGATTCAAGAGCTAATGGTCAAGATCAAGGGATCAAAAGAGCTGGCCCGTGAAATTCAAGAACTCAGAACGACAGTCGATGAGGTTGTTCGCCCGCTGAGCATCGCGATTGCCGAGAAAACCGACGAAATGTCTAGCCCTCAGGTGACTGCGGCCAAGGTCAGCATTCGTGAAAACTTTCGCCTCGACTCAAAACTGCAGGTGGCAAATCAGATTGTGCCGTTCTGGTCTTCAGCCCTGATCACCTTGATTTCAACGCCGGCTGCCGTGGTCTTCTATCGCCAGGATGCCGCGTTGGCGCTAGCCCTTCTGGCTGCCGCCACGCTCGTGACGCTGGAGTTGGCGTACTTCATTTTTCGCAGGGTTCAACTGCGGTCGATAGCGGCCTTGCTTTTGCAAGTTGCTATCTTTGCCACTGCCGGCGGTGCCGCAATCTTGGCGTTGAGCCTTGCCAATCTCAGCGCTGGTTTGTATCCCGCCGCCCGCATCATCACTTTGGCCGTGATCATCGGGTTGGCCATGTTCATCGGTCAAATTCGCCAGACTCAAAGATATGCGAGCCAGCAGAAAGCGCGAGAGGTTAACGAACAACTCGAGCTGCTCAACTCACAGGCGAGACGCGAACTTTGGCTCAACCGCAGGCGCATCGCAACGGTTCTGCACGGCCCGGTTCAGGCAGCACTGTATGCCTCGGCGATGAGATTGGCGCAGTCGTCGCGTCCATCGAAGAAACTGATTCAATCTGTCAATCAAGACCTGGCCGACGCTCTCGAGGTTTTGAAATTCGACTCACTTGAAGAAACCGATCTGCGCGATGTGATTGGTCAAATCACCGAAGTGTGGTCGGGCACCTGCGAGATTTACAGCAACATTTCGAAAGCCGTATACCAGGTGACCAAGAAGAACCCGCTGGTCGGTGAAGCGGTTACCGAGGTGCTGCGCGAAGCGGTTTCGAATGCAATCAAGCACGGATCGGCTACCGAAATCGAGATTGACGCCAAAGTGACGGCAAAACTTGTGGTCATCTCGATTGTGAATAACGGAAAATCTCCGGTGAACAGCAGAGGCAACGGTTTTGGTTCGAAACTTTACAGCGAGCTAACTCACACGTGGCAGCTTGAACGAACACCTGACAGCCGCACTAAGTTCAGCGCTACCGTCTTTGTTGCCTAGCCCCAGTTTGCGATTGTGATTGCACCGGTGTCTGGGTCGGCATCGCCCGGCTGTGGCTTCAAGTATTCGTCGTTGAGTCGCTTAGCCTTTTCTAGCTCGTCAAGGTCTAGGTAGGCGTTGAAACTCACTTTCGCTGCTACCTTTGCGGCCTCGCGGTTTCCTTGTTTCGCCAAAAGATCGCACTTCAACTCTTGCAGTTCAGCAAACTCGATGCGGGCTGAGTCTTCGTTGCTCACGTTGTCGAGGGCTCGGTCGATAACAACCATCGACTCGGTTAAGCGGTTGTTGGCGAGGTAAGTCTTCGCGAGAGCATATTCGAAAACGAATGGCAGCGGCTTTTCGTAAGTCTTCGGCAGTTTGCTCTCAAGGGCGGCTAGCGCGCGGGCCGGCTCTGCATATTTGGCAATGCAGAGCGCAATCATCTGGTCGAAGAACGCCAGTGATTCAGCCGACTCCTCACGCTTCTCGGCCAGTGCCCGCCCGCGAACCCAGGTGTTTTCGGCCTGCAGAAAGTCTTCGACTTCGATGTAGAAGTTGGCCAATGGTTCGACTACCTCGAGAATCGCCACGGTCGATTCGATTTCTTCGATGGTGGCCAGAACAGAACGCAGGGCCTGCACGAAGAGGGGGCCGTTCTCAAAGACGCCAAGCGCGTAGGCGCGACCAAGGGTTAGCTCGGTCGTGTCGATTGTCGACTTTTCTGATCGCGCATATTCGATGAGCTTGTCAAAGGCCTTTGCCGCCTCAACCGGGTTGACGTGCACGTTCAACCAGGCCTGAGCAGTATCGAATCGCCGCGCGGTGACAGGGCGCTCCTTAGCGATTTTCATCTGATCCTTGGTGTGCTCTAGAAACTTGGCTGCTTCATCGAGATCAATCACCGGAGTAACGCGCAGTTGCTTGTAAGCGATCCAAGTTTTTGCTTCAACCATGTGTTCGATATCTTCGTCGAGTGTTGCAACACGAAGCGCGTTTTTCAGAGCGTCGATTGATTCGTCGCGCTCCGAACGCCAGCGATACAGACGGCCGGCCGACATGAATGAGGCGTATGCATCTTTCAGATCTCCGGCGCTTTCATAGAGATGACCTGCGTTGAGTGAGTGTGCCGCAGCGATTGAGTATTTCTTCTTCAAGAAGTAGTTGTAACCCTGAAGGTGAATTGCTTTCGCACGCGCATTGTCGTTGAAGTTTTCGAGTGCAATCTTTTCAGCTTCGAGTGCAATCTCTGCAACATCTTCGCCGCGCTCTTGACGCAGGTAGCAATCGCCAAGAAAAAGCAGGCACTGCAGCAAATCAGGGATGCGACCGATCTGGCGATTTATCTCTACGGCTGCTCCGAGGTATGTGATGGTCTTTTCGAGATTCTCTTTTTCAAGCCCGCTCGAAACTGCTCGATTCATTAGAGCGTCAGCACGGAATTCGAGATTTTCGCCCTGGATATCTTGCCAGTCGTTGTTTTCTTCGTTGCGTTCCCAACCGCGGTAATCCCAGAAATCAGACATAGAAGCCTCCAAAGCGTTTAGTAGTGAACCCCAAATTCAGACGGAAGATAACTATGCGCCCAGCCTCCGACATTGTTCGACAGCGGCACGCCGTTGAATGTCAGAGGGTGGCTGTACAAATAATCCATGAATGAAAACACACCAAAAGAGCCAGAGTCACTCTCAATCGACGACTTTCTAGCAGCACTCGACATGGCCAAGCGCCCTGATCAGAGCCCCTACCTGCCTGAAAACACCTGGGATGAGGTGAAGCCGGGCTTGTGGCTCGGCGGCACCCATGACGAGCACGACCTGCGTCTGCAGGCGCGCTACGGCAGTGACCTACCTCAGATCACGCCTGAAGAGTTCCAGACGATTGTGACGATGTATGCCTGGGCAATGCCTGCCGACTGGTTCGTGAAAGAGCTTCGCTACGGAATCTACGATGGCGACATGTCAGACTTCGACACTGCAGACTTGCACGAGTTGGTTTCGACGGCACACCGCGACTGGAAGGCCGGCAAGAAGGTCTTGATTCGCTGCCAGGCTGGCATCAACCGCTCGGGGCTAATCATGGCTTTGGTCTTGATTCGCGATGGCATGCAGCCAGAAGAGGCAATTGAGCTCATGCGTCAAAAGCGTGCTCGATCTGTGCTTCGCAACCAGACCTTTGAGAATTGGCTGAAGCAGGTCGATGTCAAAGATTGGCGGGCTTAGCCAAAGCTATTTCGCAGAGCGCTTGTCGTTTGCCACGCCGGCCACTATTAGTAG
>JBEAWS010000124.1:0-5298 GCA_041160185.1 Actinomycetota bacterium | reverse complement strand
ATGAACGCCCCGGTGCCTCCGGCGGGTTCGATAATCACGCGCTCGGCGAGGTTTGGCACGACCCCGGCGACATCCGTGAAGAGGTCACGGGCAAGTGCGGCTGGGGTGTAGAACTGCTCTTTGCCGGTGACTCGGGTGTTGCCCGGGCGCGACACGGTGGCAGTCGAATTGGGCATGAACATAGGCTAACAACCTAGGTCAATGGGTTATTCTGAAACGCTGTGCCGAAGCGCGCAGCAGACCAGAAGAGAGTTTTTAGTTGGCCAAAAAGACCGAAGCCCCGATGATTGTCGCGCGCGGGCTAACCAAGAAGTATGACGATTTCGTTGCCGTCGACGGCATCGACTTTGAGGTCAAGAAGGGCGAGTCTTTCGGCCTGCTAGGCCCAAACGGCGCCGGCAAGTCGACCACCATGCGCATGATCGCTTCGACCTCGCAGCGCACCGGTGGCGAGCTGACCATTCTCGGCAAGGACCCGAACAAGCACGGCCCAGAGATTCGCGCTCACCTGGGTGTCGTGCCGCAGCAAGACAGCCACGACGGCGAGCTCAAGGCCTGGGAGAACCTCTATATCTACGGGCGTTACTTTGGTCTGCCACGCAAGTTTCTGAAGAAGAAGGTCGAAGAGCTGCTCGAGTTTGCGCAGCTCACCGAGAAGCGCGACGTGAAAGTCGATCAGCTTTCTGGCGGCATGAAACGTCGTCTCACTATTGCGCGCGGCCTGGTTAACGAGCCCGAGATTCTGATGCTCGACGAACCGACCACCGGCCTCGACCCGCAGGCTCGTCACATTCTCTGGGATCGCCTGTTTCGTCTAAAAGAAGAAGGCGTAACGCTCGTGATTACAACTCACTACATGGGTGAAGCCGAGCAGCTTTGCGATCGACTCGTCGTGATGGACAAGGGCAAGATCATGGCCGAGGGCGCACCAGCTGAACTAATCAAAAAGTATTCAAGCAAAGAAGTGCTCGAAGTTCGTTTCGGCTCGAAAAACAATGCCGATGCCGCGAAGAAAATCGCGCACCTAGGTGACCGCATCGAACCGTTGCCAGACCGAATATTGATCTACTCAGAAGACGGCGAAAAAGTTTTGAAGCAGATTCACAAACTGGGTCTCGAACCGCAAACCTCACTGGTTCGTCGTAGCTCACTCGAAGATGTTTTCTTGCGCCTCACCGGAAGAACCCTGGTTGATTAAGGGCAAGGTCGACTAAATGACCGATGTGAAACTCAGTTGGCAGGGATCATCGAAACTCGTTGACGTAGCGAAGGCCCGTCTTTGGGCGCCGTGGTTCGTTGCCGAGTATCGTCTGCGCAACATGTCGAAGTGGATTCCCGCCATCTTGGCCTTCGGGCTCGGCAACCCGGTGCTCTACCTGCTCTCGGTTGGCATCGGCATCGGCGCACTCGTTGACAACACCGTTGGGGCCGACAACCCAATTGGCGTGCCCTACCTGACCTTCTTGGCCCCTGCTTTGCTTGCCACCGCTGCCATCCAGGCGGCCATGGATGAGACCACGTTTCCGACCATGCAGGGCTTCATCTGGGATAAATCGTTCTTCTCGATGATCTCGACCCAGCTCATGGCTCGCGACATTGTGGGCGGAATCATGATTGCCTCCTCGATCAGGTGCATCTTCAACACCCTCATTTACGCGGGCGTGCTCGTGGCCTTCGGAGCCATTCCACTCACTTCGGTGCCGGTGCTGGTCTTTGCCGCAATCTTCGCTGGCATCTCATTTGCCGCGGCGATGCTCGCGGTGACTTCATATGTAAAGCAAGATGACGGCTTTTTCGCAATCGTCAGCCGTTTCATTTTGACCCCGATGTTTATGTTCTCGGGC
The DNA here is from genome assembly GCA_041160185.1 of Actinomycetota bacterium. GTDB lineage: Bacteria > Actinomycetota > Actinomycetes > Actinomycetales > Microbacteriaceae > Rhodoluna. Next base: position 3,454 of record JBEAWS010000124.1, on the reverse strand, counting down.
ACTTTCTATCCGCTCGAGAGCCTGCCAATCTACCTGCAGTGGGTCGGTTGGATCTCACCGGTTTGGCACGCAACAAACCTTGGTCGTCACCTTAGCTACGGTTTCGAAGTCGAGTCTTGGTTGCTAATGGTGCACGTCTTGTTTCTCGGAGCTCTTCTCGTTGTCGCCATGGTTGTGGCAACTCGCAAGTTTGCATCGAGGTTGAGCGCATGAGCATGATTCACGCTTCTGTCGACAGCGCAATCGCAATCGCAGAAAGACGCAGCGGCAAAATCGGTGCGGCCTTCTACGCGGGTCGAACTCGTTCGATGCTCGAGCGCGCATTCATGGCTTTCAAAACTTCTTCATGGATTATCGTGCTCAGCGGATTCGTTGAGCCGGTCTTCTACCTTGCGGCATTTGGTTTTGGTCTCGGGCAGTTCATCGATGGTGTGACCGACACCGCGGGCAATCCGATTTCATACGCCGCCTTCATCGCACCTGCGCTTCTCGCCACCTCTGCCATGAACGGCGCAATCTACGACTCAACCTGGAACGTCTTCTTCAAGATGCACTTCGGCAAGCTCTATCAAACGATTCTGCAGACTTCACTGGGCACCCTCGATGTCGCCCTCGGCGAAATCTCGTGGGCGCTGCTTCGCGGATTGGCCTACGCAATCGGTTTTATGGCCGTCATGGCACCGCTCGGCCTGATTCCGAGTTGGTGGGGTCTGCTGGCCATCCCTGGAGCCGTTCTGATTGCGTTCGCCTTTGCGGCAATCGGCATGGGCGTTACTTCTTATCTGAAGTCGTTTCAGCAGATGAACTGGGTCAACTTCTTCTTGCTGCCGATGTTCTTGTTCTCGGGCACCTTCTACCCGCTAGACATCTACCCCGAGTGGCTGCAGCGGGTCATTGAGGCCCTGCCGCTCTGGCACGCCATCCAGTTAGAAAGAGCGCTAACCCTGGGCAATATCAGCTGGGATCTGCTCTGGCACGTGCTCTATTTCATGGTCATGATTGTCGGTGGTTTGTACTTCACTACTAGACGTCTGAACGCCTTATTCCTCAGATAACACCTGAGGCATAGACTTTCAGAGTCTCGAGTTTCGGGCGACAGGTAGGGGAACAGTGTCTGGTTTGACGATTGTTAAGAGCCTCGGCTTTCGCATTGCGCTTGTCGTCGGCTTGGTCTTCGCCACCGTGCTGGCCACCACCCCGGCTCAGGCCTACATGGCAATCGCCCGCAGCACCTACATCGTTCAGGTCAAAGACGGTTCGGCCGCCACGGTTCGCGCGCTAATCAGCAAACTTGGTGAAACGCCTCACGACGAACTAACCGAGGTCATGGATGGCTTCGTTCTCGACCTAACCAACAACGAGGTTGCCGCGCTTCGTGCCGACCCGAACGTTATTCAGGTTGTTGCCGATCAGCCGATTTCAATGCTCGATTCTCAGAGCCCGACTCCATCTTGGGGTCTAGATCGAATCGATCAGACCAACACAACTTATGACAACGCATACAACTATCCTGCGAGTGCCGGAGCTGGTGTTCGCGTTTATGTTGTCGACACGGGAGTAAATGCGAGCGACCCAGACTTTGCCGGTCGAATCGAAACCGGCTTCGACGCATACGGTCAAAACTTGCAGGGCGCAGACTGTCAGGGTCACGGCACGCACGTTGCCGGCACAGTTGCCGGAACTCGCTACGGTGTTGCCAAGAAAGCAACCATCGTTCCAGTTCGCGTTCTCGGTTGCAGCGGTTCTGGAAGTTTTTCTTTGTTCATCACCGCCATGGATTGGATCATCGCGAACCACCCGGCCGGCACTCCTGGTGTAATGAACGCGAGCCTCGGTGGCGGCAAGTACCAGTTGGCAAACGATGCGGTGCAGAAACTTTTCGCAGCTGGCATCACTCCGGTTCTTGCAGCTGGAAACGAGAACACCGATGCCTGCTCGAGAACACCCGCAAGCACTCCCAACGCGATCACGGTAGGTGCTTCAACTAACGCCGACAGTCGAGCATCATTCTCAAACTTTGGTGACTGCGTCGATGTGTTTGCTCCAGGTGTTGGAATCATGTCTAACAACTACGTCGACACCGCTACCGGTCGCTCACTCAGCGGCACCTCGATGGCCGCCCCGCACGTGGCCGGCCTTGCTGCCCTTTATCTAGCCGACAACAAGACCGCGACCGTGCCCCAGGTGACGGCAGCTATTCAGGCCGGTGCCCAGGCCGGTCAGATTCTCGACGCCAAGAGCGTCAACGGCAACTACCTGATCAACACCAGGTTCACGAATGCGGCCTTGCCTCCGGTTGGTGCACCCACCGCGGTTGCCGCCTCGGCAATCACGGCAACCGGTGCAACTATCTCTTGGAGCGCACCTGCCGGAACTCAGGCAGCCAACAGTTACAAGGTCGAATACCGAGAGTCAACGGCAACCGCATTCACCTCGGTTGATTCGCTAACCACTTCGACCACATTGACCGCGCTGAAGGTCAACACAACTTACTCGGTGCGCGTTTCTTCAGTTTCGGGAACCACAACTTCTGCTGCGAGCAGCGAGTTGGTTTTCACGACTCTTGGTTCGGTGCCAGCATCGCCGCTCAATTTGCGCACCACCACAATTTTTGGCAGTCAGATTTCTCTCGCCTGGGATGCACCGAGCAGCTCGAATGGTTCGAAAATCACCGGCTATGAAGTTTGGATGCAAACCGCTGGATCTTGGGCACTGCGACTTACAACCTCAACAACTGTTGCCAACGTAACCTCGCTAACCGCAAACACCGCCTACTCGTTTAGGGTGCTAGCCGTAAATGCGATTGGTGTCAGCGCACCTTCAAATGTTTTGTCGGTCAGCACCACAGTTGCAACTCCTGCCATGGTGATTTTGCGAGAGCGCAGCAACTGGACCGCAACAACTATCACAGTGAACTGGGATGTCGTTGCTCCTATCGATGCGGCAACTCCGATTACCTACCGAGCCGTTGTCACCAACACCTCGAACAACGCGATCGTTGCAACCACCACGGTTGCCACAAACTCGATCGCACTGACCGGGCTAACTCGCTACACGACTTACTCGATGGTTGTCACGGCGTTCTCGGGCCAGGTTGCTGGCCCAGCGTCAAACCCATACACCTTCAGAACTTTGGCTTCGGTGCCAACTGGCCCAACACCGGTTTACACGCAGAAATTCAGCGACACTCAGTTCAACATTCGCTGGCAGTCACCAGCCGATAGCGGCGGTGTGCCACTTACCGGCTTCACTGTCGAGCAGTTGGTCTCTGGCGCTTGGAAGCTGGTCGCCAGCCCGGCTGTCAACGTGTTCAACCACTTGGTTCCTGCCCCCGCGCCCGGAGTTGTTGAGCAGTACCGTGTTGCTGCGGTCAACTCGATCGGCACATCTGTGCCTGTAAACGTAAACGTTGTCGGTACGGCTATGACACCTCAGCCTCCAACCGGCCTGACCC
>JBEAWS010000114.1:0-2582 GCA_041160185.1 Actinomycetota bacterium | reverse complement strand
TTGAACGCTAGTTTCTGTTGGCGCTTCGAGTCATAAAGACTCAGGCCTGACTGCGCGCTCACGAGCCCAGCCTACCTTCGGCCCCAATAATCAACACGGATGCCACCGCGGCGACACCCTCTTCGTTGCCCAAGAAGCCAAGACCATCGGTTGTGGTCGCACCGAGAGTTACGGGTGCGCCGACCAAGTCGGTTAGAGCCTTCTCGGCCTCGGTTCGCTTGGTTGAAACCTTTGGGCGATTTCCGATTAGTTGCACAGAAACGTTGACCACTTCGAATCCAGCTTCGCGAACCATGCGCACGGTTTCGGTTAAAAATACGCTGCCGTTGGCGCCTGAGAACTCTGGGCGATCGACTCCGAAGTTGCTGCCGATGTCACCTAATCCGGCAGCCGACAGCAGGGCATCAACTATTGCGTGTGAAACCGCATCGCCGTCGCTGTGACCGTCGAGCCCAGGCACGCCAGGCCATTCAATGGTGCCGAGGTAAAGCTTTTTGCTCGGGTCGCTCGAGAATCGGTGCACGTCGACACCGATGCCGGTGCGGCCCGGGCCGTTCAATCGCGAGAGCACGCCAAGCAAATCTTCTGGCGTTGTAATTTTTGCGGCCTCAACTTCGCCGGCGACAAACGAAACTCTTTTGCCCTGCGACTGCATGAGTGCCGCGTCATCGGTGAAGTCATCGCTTGCATTCGCATAGGCGCGCTTTAGATCGGCTGCGATGAAACCCTGCGGAGTTTGCGCGCTGCGCAGCGAACTTCGGTCGACAGTTTCTTGAACCTGATTTGCCGAAACCCGCTTGATGGTGTCTGCGATTTCGAGCGCCGGAATAACCGATGCCGAAGTCGAACGAACCGCAGCGGCAACGCGCTCAAACAATTCGCTCGATGCGAAAGCTCGCGCGGCATCGTGCACTAAAACAACTTCGACATCGTCGTTTACCACCGCGAGCGCGTTTGCGATCGACTGCTGTCGAGTTTCACCACCGACCACGACATCGAGAGTCGCATCCGTGGTGAGAACAGAATTGGCGATTTCGGTTGCTTCGGCAAGATGGGTCGCCGGTGCGGCGATAACAACCTGCGCTAAAGCAGCCAGGTCGGCAAGGGGCGTGAGAGAGTGTTCGAGAATTGTGCGGCCGTTTAGTTCAACAAAGGCCTTAGGCGCTGACGCCTTCAATCGCTCTCCGCGACCAGCAGCGACAACGATCACCGCTAGATCGCGTCTGGTCATTTGGCTACTTCTTGCCTGCCAGCTGGGTGTCTAGAAAGGTGCCGGCCTTTTCTTCGTCAAACTTCTTGGCCAGAGCGAGCTCTGAGATCAAGATCTGACGGGCCTTGGCTAGCATGCGCTTCTCACCGGCTGAAAGCCCGCGGTCTTGGTCGCGGCGCCACAGGTCGCGAACAACCTCGGCGTTCTTGTTGACGTCGCCAGACTGAAGTTTCTCTAGGTTGGCCTTGTAGCGGCGTGACCAGTTGGTTGGCTCTTCGACGAACTCGGCCTGAAGAATCTGAACGACCTTCTTTACGCCCTTGTTGTCAATAACCGCACGGATGCCTACGGCCTCGATCTTGGAAAATGGCACCCAGATGAGCAGATCGCCCTGGGAGACCTTGAGCTGAAGGTGCTTTTGCTTCTCCCCTGCGAATTCGCGGTTCTCGATTTTTACGATTTTTGCGGCACCGTGGTGCGGGTAAACGAGAGTTTCGCCGACTTCAATGTTCATGTGGAGGTTTTTCCCTTCAGGAATGGCAATTTTACCACGGATTAGCGCTTATTCCAAGGGTAAACTGGGAGCGTCGGCGTCACCTCGGGAGATAAAAAATTGCTAAATCGTAAGTTTGCTGCTGTCGCAATCGCAACCGGCATCATGTTCGGAACCAGCGCCTGCAACTTCATGAGCCCGATCGCAACCATGGAGGTTTACACCCCCGGAGACGGAACCAGCACAGACTTTGGTGACATCGCAGCTCGCAACATCTTCATTTTGGTCACCCCTAGCGGCCAGAGCGGTCTCTTTGGATCGTTCGTGAACACCTCAACCACTGCGACCAACTTCGAATTCGATCTGGCCGGGCAGAAGTTCAGCTACAGCCTTCAGGCCAACGAGAAACTCGACATTGGCTTCAACGGCAACAACGCACTTGCGCTCTCGGGTCTAAACCAGGTTGCCGGGTCACTCGCTGACGTGACCTTTATTCACAACGGCGTGAGCGTGAAAGACACCATCCCGCTGCTAGACGCTACTTTTTCTCAGTACGCACCGCTGGTAAACAGCCTCGTTGTGATTGCGCCAACCGAAGCGCCTAAGTAAAAACCTTTAGGCTTCGCAGTGCATACTGTTCGAGGCTCCTTAAGCCTCGAACTTATACCCGAGGCCGCGCACGGTGACGAGGTGCTTTGGGCGAGACGGGTCGTCTTCGATTTTTGAACGGATGCGCTTGATGTGCACGTCGAGAGTCTTGGTGTCGCCGAAGTAGTCGGTTCCCCAAACTCGGTCGATTATCTGACCTCTGGTTAGCACACGATTCACGTTCTCGAGCAGAAGCTCGAGCAATTCGAATTCCTTAAGCGGCATCTGCAC
>JBEAWS010000101.1:0-3100 GCA_041160185.1 Actinomycetota bacterium | reverse complement strand
GCCCCGCAGGCTCGGTATATTTGGCCTCTTAGCCCTCGTAGCTCAGTGGATAGAGCAGTGGTTTCCTAAACCATGTGCGGAAGTTCGATTCTTCTCGGGGGCACGCTTACGCTTGGATGATGCCCAACCAAAAAATTGCAGACTCATCACGTCGCTGGTTCACGGGCATCTTCGCGCTCTTTTTGATCCGTGGATTTGTCTATGGCACTTGGGCTAGTCAGAACCCTGCAATCAAAGAGCTGCTGAGCCTCGACAACACACAAATGGGAATTTACGCCATGGTTTTTGCCGCCGGTTCAATCGCGGGCGTGATGATCGCCGGTCGAATTGTTGGCAGGTTAGGTTCGCGCAACACCTCTTATGTGACTTACTTTTTGTTCTGTCTCGGATTGGTTGCGCTCGGGGTCACCGTTTATGACCAGAACGCGCTTCTCGCTTTTGCGCTAACCGCGCTTATCGGTCTGCCGATTGGCACCGCCGATTTCGATAACAACCTCGAGGCCACCGAGATTAATCGAGTCTCTGGCCGCAATCGCGTGCCGTCGCTGCACGCAGGTTTCAGTTTCGGCTTGCTTGGCGGCTCGGGGTTGGCTTCGCTACTACTCGCCCAAAACATTTCGATTGCCGTTCACTTTGCACTGGTGGGAATTGTTCTGATTGTGGTGTCGATGGTTTCGTCGGTTCTAATTCCACGGATGAATGGCTACGAAACGACTTTGCGCAAAACCTCGAGTCTCGACACCGGCGCAATCGAACTCGCGCACGTCGAGGTGCAGCACGAGCCTAAGGTCACCCAGCTGACGGCTTGGCGTCAACGTCGAAGCCTGATGATTGTTTTTATCGCGTTTGCGATTATCTTCTCTGAGGGAGCCGCCTCAATTTGGATGCCGGTGGCGCTGGTTGAAGAGGGTTGGAGCCAGTCTGCGGCGGTGTTCTGCTTCACGGTTTTTGCTGTCGTGGCAACGACCATGCGTCTGCTGGGAAATCGAATTGCAGACGCACTCGGCCGTCGAAGAGTGGTCAACTACTCTGGCGTGATGGCCGCCATCGGCATAGGCCTATTCATGCTGTCACCAATCATCGGCCTGGAGTATCTCGCTGCCGTTATCTGGAGCATCGGAAATGCAATCGGTTTGGCCATGTGTGTTGCGGCTCTGGGCGACGACCCTCGAATGACCTCGGCGCGCATGAGCATGCTCTGGAACACGGTTTACATCGCAAACTTGGTTATCGGCCCAGCCATCGGAATTCTTTCGGAGTTTGTCGGGCTCTACTGGGCGTTCGGGCTTCCGCTCGTGCTGATGCTTGCAATTACTTTCTTTAGCAAGGCTGTCGAAAAAGAAACACTAACCGCAGACGCCTAAGCAGCAATCTGCAGGTAACTCTGCCACTCCGGTTCGGCGTGATCTGCTCCGCGAACAATCCAGGATGTGCCGTGCGGCATTCGTGGCGTCACGCTGAGGGTCCAACCAATTTCAGCAAGAGTCTTATCGCCCTTTTTGTTGTTGCAGCGAAGGCAGCAGGCAACCAGGTTCTCCCAGCTGTCAGTGCCGCCGCGAGACTTTGGCTGCACGTGATCGATTGTGGTCGCAGATTTAGAGCAGTAGGCGCAGCGGTTTGAATCGCGGCGCAACACTCCCCGACGCGAGACCGGAATGTTTCTGCTGCCTGGCACTCGCACGTATCGCGCGAGCAGAATCACCGACGGCAGCTCATATTCGCCGGAGGCGCTTCGAACTTTCAACTCGTCGTTCTGTTCGAGAATGGTGGCCTTCTGATTCAGCACCAGCATGATGGCGCGACGAAACGAGACAACACCGAGCGGTTCATAGCCCGCGTTCAAAACTAGGGTTCGCATTTCTTCCTTTCGAATTCACCCACACGGCTTGTGAGTTTTCGCGGCATTTGCGTTGGGCAATAAAAAACGCGCCGTCAAACCTGACGGCGCGCTATTTGCTTGCGGGTTGGCATTGTTGAAGACCAAGGCAACACTGAACTGCTTGCTTGGCGGGCAAACTCCTCAGCTTCATGGTCTTCTCCTATCAACCCAACAAATGCTTAGTTAGAGATTAGACGGCAAAAGGGGTCAATTTGACCAATTGGGCGTGCCGTGTTTGCTAGTTGCCAACGATGCGAACGAAGTGCACGTTCGGGGTGTAAATCGGGGCCAGCTTCACAAAGTCGCCTCGGCGAGGTGCGTGGTAGAAGTTTCCGTTGCCCGCGTAGATGCCGTTGTGGCTCAAGTCGTTGAACACCACGAGATCGCCTGGTTGCGCATCTTCGCGACTGACCAGCATGCCCAAACGGTTCTGCCCGACAACGGTGTGCGGCAGAGCGATTCCAAACTGGGCGAAGACGAAGGCCACGTAACCCGAGCAGTCAAAACCGGCAGGGGTAGAGCCACCGAAAACATATGGGGTGCCAACATACTTCGCAGAGACCGCAAGGATGGTGGCCGGGTCTAGACCCGAATACTTCGGGTTGGCCAAAAAGTCTGCAGCCGTTGGGCCGGTGTAAGTTCTGTAATTCGACAGTCGGGCCTCGCGCAAAATCTCAGAGGCCTTCGCATCTTCGTATGTGCCGCGCACAAACTTCACTGTGTTGACCGCTGCCACGGTTAGGTTTTGGGTGCCTTCTGCGTTAGCTAGTTCTTGAGAGCTGGTGGTGGTGAAACGTGCCATTGCCGCAACGTCTGGGTTGAAGGCGTAGGCCGGAAGTGAGAAGGTTGCAAATAATCCGGTGCTGACTGACATGGTGATCACGTTCTTCACCTGGCGACGTGAGAAGAATCGAATCTTTCGAGGCGCGCGAATTACGTTGTCGCTTCTGGTCTCGACTGTGTTTGCGGCTGCAAAGAATGCGGCGTCTTGGCGAGCTGCCTTTTTTGCTTCTCTTCGCTCGGCGCGCGAAAGTCGAGCCTTCTCGGCTTCGCGTATCGATCGACGACTGCGCAGTTCGAATGACTCTAGAACGTTCACTTCTACATCTGCGCGGTGTCTGCCGTTGCCTTTTTGGGCCACTAGATTTCTCCGATCAGATTCTTAGTCGGGGCATCCACTTGTTTGAAATTTTACCCGATAATGCCTTAAGACCACACCGA
>JBEAWS010000091.1:0-4392 GCA_041160185.1 Actinomycetota bacterium | reverse complement strand
GAATCACATATTGGATCACCGGCCCGAACACGATGGCGAAGGTTGAGAATGCCAACCAGGCGACACAGTTTGGATTGGCAAAGGCTCGCAACGCAACCAGCGCTCAGTTGGTCGGCTATCGACAGAACGCCAAACTTTCGGGCGTGAAGGTAACCTGCGGCGTGCAAGATTATGTCGCGGCCTCGGGTCGATACTTCAAGATCGATGCGGCGACCGCAGTGCACTATCCCGGGGCGTCTTTAGCGCTGAACGACATCACCTGCTCGAAGCTTGTTTTCGCCACTGCCGAGTTCGGCAGATTCATCAGAACCCCAGACAAGGTCTTCTGGCTGATTCAGAATGGCAAACGTCGTCAAATCGCCAACGTCGCTAGGTATGAGAGCCTTCGCGCGGGCGGGTTGCCGGCAGTATCGATAGACAACTTCTTTGCCAGCAAGTTTGCCGTTGGCACGGCTGCTCCGGCGGTTTTGGTTGAACCGACCCCAACACCAACTCCGACGTCAACCGCCAGCCCAACTCCGACTCCGACTCCAACCCGAACGGTCACCCCGACCCCGACCAGGCCGGCCACCCCGACTCCGACTCCAACCCGAACGGTCACCCCAGCTCCAACTCCGACCAGCACCTCTTTCTTCTACACGGTGGTTAGCGGAGATACGCTCTCATCGCTAGCCGTGCGTTTCAAGCGAACCGTTGCGGCAATCAAGACTGCCAACAAGCTCACCTCCGATGTCATAAAAATCGGTCAGAGACTTTTGATTCCATAGACTTGGGGTCATGTCTAAACAGGTCGTAATTCTTGCCGCCGGAATGGGAACGCGGCTTGCCCGGCCACTTCCAAAACCACTGACTGAACTTCGCGACGGCCGCTCGATAATGCAGCAGCAGATCGACAACCTAAAGACGGCCTTCGGCGAGAGTTACCGAGTCATGATTGTCGTCGGCTTCAAACTCGAAGCCATCATCGAAAGATTTCCTGCGGCAACTTTTGTTTACAACGAATTTTTTGACCAGACCAACACCTCGAAGAGTTTGCTCAAGGCGTTGCAAGCCTCGGGCGATGGCGGCGTGCTCTGGCTAAACGGTGACGTGGTCTTTGACCCTCAGGTTTTGGTGCGAGTCACAGAGCAGATCGAAGCAAACCAGTCTTTCGTGGTTGTGAATCAATCAAAGGTGAGCGACGAAGAAGTGAAATACACGCTCGACGAGAGCGGCTACATCCGTGAACTTTCAAAGCAGGTCGTCGGCGGACTTGGCGAAGCGGTAGGCATCAACTTTGTTGGCGGTCAAGATAAAGCCGCTCTAATCAAGCGTCTAATCGAAGTCGATGACCAAGACTATTTCGAGCGCGGAATCGAACTTGCGATCGAGTCAGACGGCCTGCGCTTCAAGGCAATCGACATCAGCGATCTTTATGCGGTTGAGATTGATTTCGCCGAAGACCTCGACCGAGCAAACGAGCTCTTTTAGGCGTCTTGCCTCGCGGTTCTAGAAGGTCATCCGGGTCGTTGGCTTTCACGGCCATCAGAACCAGCAGCACCCAGCCAATCTCGAGCAGCATTCTGCTCTCGGTGAGGTTCTGAGCGAGCAGCCCAAAGAACACCAGCATCGGCCACAGGTAGAGCGGGTTGGTGTGGCGAACGCCAAGACGCCAAAGCTTCACAAAGGTCATCGCCACGAGAATCAGCAGCAACAGCAGTCCAATGCCGCCGAGCTGCAACCACATGTCTAGATAGGCATTGTGCGCTTGGTAGTAGGGCACCTTGTTGATGACCACGAGACCCTCGAAAGGTTTGACCCCTGGCATCCAGTGTGAAATCCAACCCCAACCTTGGATGGGCCGCTCGGCGATAAGCCCGAGCACCAGTTTCCAGATTGTGCTTCGCCCCGTCATGTCTGGGGTCTTGCCGAAGAAGGTGAAGACTTCGGCGCGGTTGATGAGCACCACGATTGAGACCAAACCGGCGCAGGCCCAGACCCAGCGATAGATGCGATGCCTGAGATCGCGGTCTTTACCTTCGACGATCAGGGCAACTGTGGCAGCCACCGCAATCGCGGCTACAGCAAAGGCGACACCGGCAGATTTCGAGAGCAGCAGCATTGCCGCGGCAAGCGCGAACGAGCTGGCGCTTAGCCACTTGGGGGTTGCCGACACCGCGTAGTCAATGGCAAAAACCACCAAGCCGATCATCGCGATGAAAGCCAAAATGTTTGAGTTGCCAACGATTCCTTGAATGCGATCGCCGTCGAACAGGTGGGCGCGAGTCCAGTAGTAGGCAGAGGCCGGGGGAGTGTCGCCCTCGTAGTTCTTGAAAATCGGGGCTATTGGTCCTCGCACTATTGCAGCCGCGACGAACTCGAAAAGCAGCGAGGCGGTCAGAATCACCCTCACCACGTTGCTGAAGATTCTCAGCAGGTGTCGCCAGCTAAAAGCCGCCGCGAGAAACAGGGCAAAAAGCGAAGTCGCATATTGCGCGAACGATGCGATCGCAGAAAACATCTGATAGTTCGAATAGATAATGCTGATCGGCATCAACACCAGCAGCGCAATCAGCGGCCAGGGAATCTGTTTCAGAATGCGCTTTGGTTCACCGGTAAAGAAGTAGTAGAGAGTGAAGCCGAAGAGGGTGACCAGCACGGCGCCCCAACCCCACCAGCCCACCGAGTAGCGAACGGCATCGCCGGCAAGCAGGGTAAAGAGAGCGACATAGGCCAGGTAGGTTTTTGCGCGAAAACCAGGTTCGCGGGTGTTCAGAATCACCCGGATTGGTTGCGTCATCGCGTTCATGGAATTCCCTGTCGGCCCGAACTAGGGCGAATTCAGTCTATTCAGTAGCCTTAAGGCAACGAGATTAAGGTCGTAACGATTTGATTCGCAAAATCACCAACCAGGCATTGCCTTACGCCTGGGGTTCACACACCTTGATCAGAGACCATCTCGCTATCGAGGCCACCGGCGGCCCGATGGCAGAAATCTGGTTCGGCACCCATCGGGGCTCATTGGCTAGAGATTTCGAGACCCCAGCCACAACCCTGCTCGACTTGCGCGCAGATCAGCCGCTCAGCTTTCTGCTCAAGATCTTGGCTGCCGATACACCGCTCTCGATTCAGGCCCACCCAAATAAGGCGCAGGCCGCCGAGGGTTTCGAGCGCGAGAACCTAGCTGGCATTTCGCTGAGCGCCGCGCACAGAAACTACCGAGACGCCGGGCACAAGCCCGAGATGATTGTGGCGCTGTCTGAGTTCGAAGCGCTGTGCGGTTTTCGCAGCGTCGAATATATTCGCGAGTTGCTCGAAGACATTCAGAGTTACCCCGCCGCAGAAGACCTCAAAGCCGCCGCCGCGCACTGGCAAACACTCTTGGATGATTCGCTCAGAACGCTGTTCTCGCACCTTCTGAATTCGCGAGAAAGCTTCGGAGTTCTATCTGTCGCGCTCGCCGCACTCGCGAACTTCGATTCCCGTTTCGAACTGTGTCTGCGTCTAAACGAGATTTACCCAGGCGACCCCGGGGTCTTCATTGCGCTGATGATGAATCACGTTCACCTGCAGCCCGGCCAAGCGCTCTACTTGCCAGCCGGAAACATCCATGCCTATTTATCAGGTCTCGGAGTCGAGATCATGGCTGCCTCAGACAACGTTCTGCGCGGCGGTCTGACTGCCAAGCACATCGACGTTGCCGAGCTAGAAGCGATTGTCGATTTTGACGCCACTGCCATCGAGTTTGTGAAGCAGGTCGAGATTGCCGCGGGACTGGTTGAGTTTCAGACCGAGGCAGATGACTTTATTCTCTACCGAGTCGAACCGAGCGCTCAGCGGGTGCTTGCCGATTTGCAGCTGGGTGAAGACGCCGTGATTCTTTGCACCGCTGGCGAGGTTGCGGTCAGCAACAGTCTTGGCGAGCGCCTCGTGCTGCAGCGCGGAGAAGCGGCCTACAGCTCTAAAGAGGCGAGGCTGACCACTTTTGCAGGCAGCGGAACCGCCTTTGTGGCAATCGGAAAAGACTAGTTCGAACCCTGTTTGGCTCGCCAGGCGCTGTCGATGATTTCGGAAAGGTTGTGCTTGGCCACCCAACCCAGCTCGTTTTTGATGCGTGAAACGTCTGCGCAAAGATAAGGCGGATCGCCGGGGCGTCGCGGCTGCACGTCGACATCGAAGTCAATCTTGGTTGCGCGTCTAATTTCGCTCATGACCTCGAACACGCTCGCACCCTTGCCTGTGCCCACATTAAAGGTGCTGTGGTTGCGCTGGTCGCGCTCAAGGTAATCGAGGGCGGTTAGGTGAGCATCGGCAAGGTCGAGCACGTGAACGTAATCGCGCACGCACGTGCCATCTTTAGTTTGGTAGTCATCGCCAAACACAATCGGAGTCTTTTGCGCATCGAGTGCCGCG
>JBEAWS010000028.1:0-4995 GCA_041160185.1 Actinomycetota bacterium | reverse complement strand
GAATCCAGCGTCCGAGTTCTTTTCCCTCGCGCCTTAGGGTCTTGAAGCCAGACTCGAGCATCTTGTCTTCGATCTCGTCGGCGATTGAAGCCACCTGTCTTTCGTTGCGGCCAGATGCCAGCAGAAAAATGTCGGTGAGTGCCATCAAATCAGAGACATCGAGAGCCACAATGTTCTCGGCGATTTTCTCTGATGCGGCATTGGCTGCGATATTTGCAAGCTTTATTGCGTTTGAAGTTGCGGTCACATTTTCCTAAATAAGTTGAAGCATGATAGCTGCGAGAACAAGTCCGCCGAAGGCCGCCATGCCAACTGCTGCCCCCAAAACCACGAATGGGTGACCGCTGCCGCGCTTTAGATTGGTTGGAATAACTTTGAACTTTGAAATTGCGTTAACCACTCCCGTGACACGCATCGGTGCGATTGTGTTGATGAACCCGGTGGAGTTATCAACCTGGATGGCTGAGTCGAGAGCGGCAGCCTCCTGAATAATCTGAATGTCGCCCGTGCTGTTATCGGCAAACTCGAGAGGCAGCTGAATTGCTCCAGTGGTCAGAATCTCTCCGGTCTCGCTGACGGTTGCCGTGTAGTTGGTTAGATCTTGAACCTGGTCGATGATGATCGAATTGGTGGTTGGCTCGACTACCAGACCTGGAGAGACGTCAAACATCGGCTCTGACTGATTGGCCAGGTAAGAGAAGTCGGCTGAGGTCGCGGCAGAGACCTCGAAGTCAGTTGGCCTAGTGTCGCCCGCTGCGCTCTCGAGCTGCTCCGAGAGATCTTGCTCAAGCTCGAACTCGCTCTCAATCGAGGGCTCGGCGACGACACTGTCATTGACAATGTCGCTTCCGGTGAGGCGCTGCAGCTCACGAAGCTGACGCCTTGTCTTTGGCTCTGAGCTACCAATTCCAAGGTCACTCAGATCAACGTGCAAACCCTCAGGCGCGACAAATTCTGGAAAGTCACTTGGCAGGGTGAGCGGTTCGGGCATGCGAATCGGTTCAGGCGCTACAACTGGTTCGGCAACGGCCGCGGGGGTCGCGAACGAAACCGGAGGCTGAGCGGCAGCGACCGGCTTTAAGTCGAAGAACTTTGGCTTCTCTGCCTCTGCAGACAAGATTGACTCGTTGCTAACCGGTGCGGGCATCGACTGCTTCGGTGCTGCCGGCGTCGTATCGAAGTCATCCGGGTCAAAAAACGCGCTAGCCATTTGCGCCTCGGTAAAGGTTGTGCTTGTTGATGTACTGCACGACGCCATCGGGCACCAGGTACCAAACCGGTTCGCCGTTTGCTGCGCGCTCTCTAACATCGGTCGAAGAAATCGAAAGCGCCGGCACCTCGAGAACTTCGATTGCACCATCGGGTGCCAAGTCTGGTAGCTGCATTGTGTGACCGGGTCGCGAAACCGCCACGAACTTGGCGGCCTTCCAAAGTTCGTCGAAGTCTTTCCACGACAAGATCTGGGTGATTGCATCTGCACCAGAGATAAAGAACAATTCTGCGCCGGGATACTCTGCCTGAATGTCTCTGAGTGTGTCGACCGTATAGGTCGGACCGTCTCGATCGATGTCAACTCGGCTGACGTTGAAGCGAGGGTTTGAAGCGGTAGCGATAACCGTCATGAGATAACGATCTTCGGAATTGGTGACATTTGGCTTCTGCGGCGGCTCGCCGGTTGGCACGAATATGACCTGGTCAAGTCCAAGCGCTGCGGCAACTTCGCTCGCAGCTACGAGGTGGCCGTGGTGAATAGGGTCGAAGGTTCCACCCATTACACCCAGTCGAAGTTTGGTCATAAAAACCTTTGTCGCCGAAAAGGCTTAGTGGTGCGCCTTAGAGTCAGTGCCCTTGCGCTCACGACGGTTAGCCACATCGCGGTAGCTCCAGGTGATCCAACCCATCAAGAGAAATACACCCATGGCGATTACGCCAAAAAAGAAGGCTGGAAACGGCAACTCAACTGCGTGCTCCGAAGCCTTAGCGAGGAATGTAGTCATTTTTCTCCTTATTACCTGTTTTCAAGACTACCCTAGGCGCGGGTTTGGCCGGCTCCGCGAACCAGCCATTTGGTGCTGGTTAGCTCGAGAATGCCCATCGGGCCGCGGGCGTGAAGCTTTTGAGTAGAAATGCCTACCTCGGCACCGAAGCCAAACTCGCCACCATCGGTAAACCTGGTCGAAGCGTTGACCATCACCGTCGAAGCGTCGACCTCGGCTAGAAAACGCTCGGCATTCTCGATGCTCTCGGTGATTATCGACTCGGTGTGCTTGGTCGAATAATGGGCGATGTGCTCGAGCGCTTCATCGATATTTGCGACCACCCGCACCGCCAAATCAAGATCGTGATACTCGGTGTGCCAGTCTTGTTCGGTTGCTGCCACAGCGCCCGGATAAACCTCTCGGGTCTTGTCGTCTCCGTGAATCACAACGTTGTCGGCAACTAGACGCTGCAAAATCGCAGGCAAGATTCGGTCGACAGCCTTCTCGTGAATCAGCAGCGTCTCGACCGCGTTGCAAACACTTGGGCGCTGAACCTTGGCGTTGTGCAAAATCTCGACCGACCAGTCGAGGCGCGCCGTTTCGTCAACAAAAATGTGAACCACTCCGTCGCCGGTTTGAATCACCGGAACGGTCGACTCTTCGACGACCGCCTTAATCAACCCGGGGCCACCTCGAGGAATCAAGACATCGATCAGGCCAACCGCTGTCATCATGGCCTGACCACCTTCGCGACCAAACTCGTCTAGGCTATGAATTGCGTCACGGTTCAATCCGGCGAGTTCAAGCGCATCCTGCAGCAGCCGCACCAAAACTTCGTTGCTGCTTTGCGCATCTCGGCCGCCGCGCAAAACAACCGCATTACCGCTCTTTAGCGCTAAGACTGCGATGTCGATGGTCACGTTTGGGCGCGCCTCATAAATCACGCCAATCACGCCGAGGGCAACACGAACCTGACTGATTTGAAGACCGTTCGGCAAGGTCATTCCACGGATGACATCGCCGAGAACGTCAGGCAAAGTCGTTACCTTGATTACAGAATCTGCAATAGCGGCGATGCGAGCAGAGTCGAGTCGAATTCGATCCTGCGTGCTTTTGGTCATGTCGGCCTGTGCACCGCGTTCTAAGTCTTTCAAGTTGGCGGCGATGATTTCATCGCTTCGCTGCAGCAGAAGCTTCGAGATGTTCAGCAGAGCTTCGGTGCGCTGAGCCGAGGTGGCGTTGGCCAAACTCGCAGAAGCCTGCTTAACCAGAGTCATTTTGTCGATTGCTGAAACCATGTTTACGCCTTTGCCTCGAACCAGGTGCCGACAGAATCTCCGCTCAGGGCATTTGATACAAGATCTGCCGAGGTCAGCAGCACAGCGATTCCGGCGCGCGTTGCGATTTCTGCGGCTGCCACCTTGGTGGCGGCTCCCCCGGTGCCAACAGCGCTTGCCGAGCCGCCGATCTCGAAGGCAGAAAGGTCTTGGTCGAACTTGACCGTATCGACTCGTTTTGCCTGAGCGTTGCTCGGCGGCATGTCGTAGAGCGCGTCGACGTCGCTGAGCAAAACCAACGCATCCGCCTCAACCAACACCGCAACTAGCGCGGCTAGTCGGTCGTTGTCGCCGAAGCGAATTTCGGCGGTCGCCACAGTGTCGTTCTCATTCACGATCGGAATCACCCTGAGCTCAAGCAACCGCTGAATCGCGCTCTTGGCGTTGGTGCTGGTCTCGGCGCCTTCGAGGTCTTGGGCGGTCAACAACACCTGTCCGGCAATCAAGTTGTAGCGCTCGAGACTCTCTTGATAACGAGCAATGAGCCTTCCCTGACCAACCGAAGCCAAAGCCTGCGAGGTTGCCAAGTCGTCTGGACGAGCCTCGAGATTGAAGAGCGGCAGCGCTGTCGCGATTGCACCAGATGTGACCAGGATTACTTCTTGGCCCGACTTGTGCGCGGTGGCCAAGGCTGCGACCAGATTGGCGATCTTCGAGGCGTTTGCGCCGCTGATAGAAGACGAACCAACTTTCACAACCACACGCTTTGCGGTTGCTAACTCACTTCGATTTTGCAAGACCATCAGCTCTGTTGCTCGCTATCTGCCTTGCTCTCTGTTTCATCGAGAGACTCGTTTTGCGATTGAGGTTTGAAATCTTCGGGTTTCGACCAGACGCCGGCTTTGCGCTCTTTCTCCATCTCGGCACGGATTTCGGCCTTGAGATCCATACGCTCTTTGTAGCTGGCACGTCGATCGTTTGTGGTTCTTCGAGGATTCTGATCGATTCGAATATCTTCGCCGCGTCGACCACCGATGAGCTCGCCGGCGCTAGCGATCGATGGCTCCCAATCGAACAAGACACCTTGCCCAGGGCCAATCACAACTGTCGAACCAGCCGAAGCGCCGGCCTTGAACAACGCCTCTTCGACACCGATTTTGAAAAGTCGATCACCCAGGTAGCCGACAGCTTCGTCATTTCCAAACTGGGTTTGAGCAACCCATCGTTCTGGTTTGACTCCGACAATTCTGAAGAATTCACCCTCGTGCGACATTTCTTTGGTCACGGTGAACTTGCTTTCGTCGCGACGCGACTGCATGAGAGTGATGCGTGGCAGAACCGGTGCGATTGCTGCGCGAGTTTTTCGCTCTTGCTCAACCAGTTGCGCGAGGGCAAAGTTCAGTTCTCTCAGCCCCTCACGGGTAGCCGCAGAAACGATAAACACTCGGTAGCCGCGCGCTTCGAGCTCGGGCTTTACGAATTCCGCGAGCTCTCTCGCCTCGGGAACGTCGGCTTTGTTGAGCGCAATCAGCTGCGGACGCTGAGTAAGTGGCAACTCGCCATCTGGCACCTGATAGGCGTTGAGCTCGTGCAAAATCTTGTCGAGGTCAGTAATCGGGTCACGCATCGGTTCGAGCGTTGCGCAGTCAATTACGTGCAACAGCGCCGAACACCTTTCGACGTGGCGTAGAAACTGAAGACCGAGGCCCTTGCCCTCGCTGGCGCCTTCGATGAGCCCT
>JBEAWS010000100.1:0-7840 GCA_041160185.1 Actinomycetota bacterium | reverse complement strand
CTGCCACTCGAGATGAAGATCTTTCACAAGAAATGACGCAACAATCATGCGAACTCGATTGTGCATCCAGCCGTCGGCAAGCAATTGCCGCATTCCCGCGTCGACCATCGGGTAGCCGGTCTCTCCGCGCTTCCAGGCCTCAAGCTTCTTCTCGGCGGCCGGCCCCTTGTCGTAACGCATTTGCGCGTAGCGCTTGTCGTAGTAGTCGTTCAGCGAATCGGGGTTTCTGAAAAGAACATCGGCGTAAAACTCTCTCCAGCAAATTTCCTTAGCGAAAACCGTTTCTCCGGCTCCATCGCCGATTGACGCCAAAATCGTTCGAGGATGAATCTCTCCGTGAGCCAGTGCGTGCGATAGATGAGAGGTGCCGCTCAAATCAGCGCGGTTGCGGTTTTCGTCATAGTCATGAATCGCGCGCTCAATGAAACGCGCCAGAGTTCTGAGAGCGAAGGCTTCGCCCGCTCGGATTGCCATTTCGCCCCTAGCCACAGGTCTACCCATGCACTCAAGCGGCTCTAGCCACGGCTTTGCCGGAGCCAACAGCTTGACCGGGGGATTGACCGCGAGAGTTGACCAGAGTTTATAGAACGGTGTGTAGACCCGATATGCAGTGCCGTCTGGTTTGTTTACCAGTCCTGGAGCAACCGCGTAGTTGCTGTCGTCTAGTTGCAGAAAAATTCCGGCAGCGGCGAGAGTGAGGCCAGCTTCGTTTTGTTCGGCAATGCCCTCGGGGTCAAAGGCTCGAGTGGCGTGCACCACCTTTGCACCAGCGGCTAGCGCAACGTTCACCAGTTCTGAACCCAAGACCCCGCGAACGTGACGAATCGTGAGTTTGCGATCGAGCGAAGCTCCGAGTGAATCTAGCGAAGCAACGAGTGAGTGCTGCCTAATTTCGCTGAGTGCTTCGAATTTGTCGAGGTCTGTGATGTAGACCGGGGTTACTAATCCATCGCCGTCATCATTCGAGCCCTGCACTGCGACATTCAGCGCAACATTGTCTTGCAGTCGAAGATCTCGTCTGAACCAGAAGACCCGAGACAAGTTAGCTTCTCGCTCTGACTGAGAGCCATTGAAAAGTAAGCAGGCTGGCGATGAGTGATGCTCCGAGCATGTGCAATCCAACCAGGATTGGTGGCACACCCATGCGCGACTGGGCGATTCCGATGATTGCCTGAACTGCCAGCGCGATGAAAAGCCAGAATGTGATTTTTGTCGACAGGCTGACCGCGTTGAGTTTGTTGACACGCACCAAGAGCAGCAGCGTTACAAAGGTAAGAGCTATCGAAAGGTAACCCGGATAGCTGTGCAGGTGCTGCCATATCTCGAGATCGAGACCATTGCGTGGAGAGTTTGCATCGCCGGCATGTGGCCCGGCTCCTGTCACTACGACCCCGACCACTAGTGCGACAATTCCGCTGAGGGCAATCCATGGAGTTAACAGGTAAACCGAATAGGGAACCGGCTGGTGCTCTGGTTTGTAGAAACGCCAAACCAGAATCGAAGCGATCGAGATCAGCACCGAACTAACGATGAAGTGCAAGCCGACGACCCAGGGGTTGAGGTTGGTCAGGACGCTAATGCCGCCGATTATCGCTTGCGCGATTATGCCAAGACCGAGGCTGAAAGATGGCCAGACCATTCCCTTGCGCTTGGCTTTTCCGCTGCGCATAATCGCTATGAACGTAAGCAGGGCAATCAGAATCAAGACGAAGGTCAAAAGACGGTTGGCGAACTCGATGAAGCCGTGAATTCCCTGCTCGGGAACATTGGTGATTGAATCCTCTGTGCACTTAGGCCAGGTTGGGCAGCCAAGACCGGATGCCGTGAGGCGCACGGCGCCACCCGTCACGACGATCAATATCTGGCTAGCGAGCGACAGCCACACGTACAGCTTGATTCGGGCTGGTGAAAACAATTGGTGCCTCTCGTCGGGTCTAGTCAGATAAACAGCACAAAGGTTAGACTTGTTCCCAGATGTGGCAGTGCGCTAGATCCCTTCTAGTTTCTCACAGCCAACCGCAGATAACCTCAGGCAGGCCAACTGGCTCGCCCGCGGGAATAGTGCGGATAAGCACCTGTTGTAGAAGTTGGGCCGAAATGAACATTCGAGCCCAAGAAGGAGAACCAATGTCAGACATCGTTGACCGCTCTGAACTCGATTCGCTTGGTGTTTATGAATTTGGCTGGTCAGACAGCGATGCTGCCGGCACCAGCGCCAAGCGAGGCATCAACGAAGACGTCGTTCGTGACATTTCTCAGAAAAAAGGCGAGCCCGACTGGATGCTCGAAACCCGCCTAAAAGGCTTCAACTACTTCGAGCGCAAGCCGATGCCAGCCTGGGGCAGTGACCTGAGCGGAATTGACTTCGACAACATCAAGTATTTTGTTCGCTCAACCGAGAAACAGGCTCAGAGCTGGGAAGACCTTCCGGAAGATATCAGAAACACCTACGAGCGACTTGGAATTCCAGAGGCGGAACGCTCGCGTCTTGTTGCCGGAGTTGCGGCACAGTACGAGTCTGAGGTTGTTTACCACCAGATCAACGAAGAGCTCGAAAAGCAAGGCGTTATCTTTCTCGACACCGATACCGCTCTAAAGGAGCACCCAGAGATTTTCGAAGAGTACTTCGGCACAGTAATTCCAACCGGCGACAACAAGTTTGCTGCGCTGAACACCGCGGTATGGTCGGGCGGAAGCTTCGTCTACGTGCCAAAGGGCGTGCACGTAGAGATTCCTCTGCAGGCATACTTTCGAATCAACACCGAGAACATGGGTCAGTTCGAGCGCACCCTGATCATCGCCGATGAAGGCTCGTATGTTCACTACATCGAAGGATGCACCGCTCCTATTTACAACAGCGACTCGCTGCACTCAGCGGTAGTTGAAATCATCGTTAAGAAGAACGCTCGCGTTCGTTACACGACTATTCAGAACTGGTCGACGAACGTCTACAACCTCGTTACCAAGCGCGCCATCGCCCACGAGGGCGCCACAATGGAGTGGGTCGACGGAAACATCGGTTCGAAGGTCACTATGAAGTACCCATCGATCATCCTTGCCGGCGAATACGCCAGGGGAGAGACGCTTTCGGTTGCTTTTGCCGGCGAAGGCCAGCACCAAGACGCGGGCGCCAAGATGATTCACCTTGCCCCGCACACATCTTCTTCAATCATCTCGAAGTCAATCGCCCGAGGCGGCGGAAGAACTTCTTACCGAGGTGAAATCAAAGTTGCCGCCGGCGCGCACCACAGCGCGAACACGGTTCGTTGCGACGCCCTATTGGTTGACACCATTTCTCGCAGCGACACCTATCCAGCCGTCGATGTGCGTGAAGACGACGTCAGCATGGGGCACGAGGCAACCGTCTCGAGAATCAGCGACGAGCAGCTCTTTTACCTGCAGTCACGCGGCCTGCCAGAAGACGAAGCCATGGCGATGATCGTTCGCGGATTTATCGAACCAATCGCCAAAGAGTTGCCGATGGAATACGCCATGGAGTTGAACAAGCTCATCCAGATGCAGATGGAAGGGGCGGTTGGGTAATGAGTAACTCGATCGTTCGCCCCGGCAGCACCGGGCATTCGCACGGTGGCGATGACATTCCTCTGCAGACCAGAAGCGAAAGACTGCGCTCCATCGAGCCAAGCGATCACGCCGCCATCGATGGTCGCGATGAACAGTGGCGCTACCTCGATTCAAACCGTCTCGGTGGGCTAGACCTTGAAACACTGGTCAATCGCTCTCAAGACCTAAAAGTCGTTGCTCCCGCAGGCTTTACCAGCTCGATGGTGGATGCGAGTGATGCTTCATTCGGCATAGCAGGTTTGCCCGAAGATCTACCGACCGCAAACGCCTGGGCGGCTGCCACACAGGCTCTCAAGCTGACCTTGGATGGCGAGGCTGCAGAACCCGCCTTTATCAACGCCAACAATCTTGAGAACTCAAGCGCGGCTCACCTGATTATTCAGAGCAAAACCCATGCTCGCGGAACGGTGGTTATCGATCACACCGGAACCGGTCGCCTTGCCGAAATTGTTGAAATCATCGTCGGCGATGAAAGTGCGCTAACAGTTGTTTCGATTCAAGACTGGGATGACGACGCCGTGCACACGTCTGCGCAATTTGCGCGAATCGGCAGAAACGCGAAACTAAAGCACGTGGTGATTAGCCTCGGTGGCAAGACGGTTCGCGTTACTCCAACTGCCGAGTTCACCGCACCGGGCTCTGAAGTAGAACTACTTGGTCTTTACTTTGCAGACGCAGGTCAGCACCTCGAGCACAGAAGTTACGTAGATCACGCGGTGGCCAACTGCAAGTCACGCGTTACCTACAAGGGTGCGCTGCAGGGTAAGGGTGCGCACACCGTCTGGGTTGGCGACGTGCTAATTCGCAAGGCAGCAGAGGGCACAGACACCTACGAACTCAACCGCAATCTGCTACTCACAGACGGTGCGCGAGCAGACTCGGTTCCGAACCTTGAAATCGAGACCGGCGAAATCGAAGGAGCCGGACACGCGAGCGCAAGCGGAAGATTCGATGACGAGCAGCTCTTCTACCTGCAGGCCCGCGGAATTGACGAGCTAGACGCTCGCCGACTCGTAGTGCGCGGATTCCTGAACGAAATCATTCAGCAGATTGGTGTCGATTCGATTGAAGAAAGATTGAACGCCTCTATAGAACTCGAACTAACTAGGAGCAATCACTAATGGCAATCAGACTCTGCGCGATTGAAGACCTTGCCAAGGGCGCTTACACTCGAGCGACCTTTGGCGACAAGGTGCTCGCAATCTTTAGATCGAAAGACGGAAAGTATCACGTGGTCGACGACATCTGCTCGCACGAGAACATTTCGCTGACCGCCCACAACCAGCCCAACCTTGAAGACTTCGTGCACTTCACCAACGATTACGTTGAGTGCCCATCGCACGGAGCCAAGTTCTCGTTCACCGACGGAGCACCAACCCTGCCGGCGTTCGAACCCATCCGTGTTTATGAAGTAATTATTGAAAACGACGAAGTGTTCGTCGAATACGAAGCGTAGGAAAGAAAAATGGCCACTCTACAAATCAAGAACCTGCATGTTTCAGTCGAAACCGACCAGGGCAGCAAAGAAATTCTCAGGGGAGTAGACCTGACAATTCAAAGTGGCGAAACCCACGCGATCATGGGGCCTAACGGCTCAGGCAAGTCAACCCTGGCCTACACAATCGCCGGACACCCCAAATACACCGTCACCGAGGGTGAGATCACTCTTGATGGCGAAGATGTTCTTGAGATGAGCGTCGATGAGCGAGCACGTGCCGGCCTCTTTCTGGCAATGCAGTATCCCGTCGAGATTCCGGGCGTTTCGGTGAGCAACTTCTTGCGCACCGCAAAGACCGCGATCACCGGCGAGGCGCCGGCGATTCGCCCATGGATCACCGAGGTACGCCAGGCCATGACCAACCTGAAGATGGACGCCGATTTCACTGAGCGCAACGTCAATGAGGGCTTCTCTGGCGGAGAGAAGAAGCGGCACGAGATTCTTCAGCTCGAGCTTCTCAAGCCAAACTTCGCGATTCTCGACGAAACCGACTCAGGTCTAGACGTTGACGCTTTGCGAGTTGTCAGCGAGGGTGTGAACCGAATCAAAGAGCAAAACGGCTTCGGCGTGCTGCTAATCACTCACTACACAAGAATTCTCAACTACATCAAGCCCGACTTCGTGCACGTATTTGTGGCCGGAAAGATCGCCGAGCAGGGCGGGCCAGAACTGGCCGAACGCCTCGAGGCCGAGGGCTACGACCGTTACTTGAAGGTATAAATGCCGATCGAACTGACCCCTGAGAAGCACGACCAAGTTGTCGAAGCGCTAAAAGAAGTAATTGACCCCGAGCTTGGCGTAAACATTTACGACCTCGGTCTGATTTACGAGTTGTTCGAGTCTGAAGATGACAAGAGTCTGCTAATCAACATGACGCTGACTTCTGCCGGTTGCCCGCTTACCGATGTGATCGAAGAGCAGACCGCTCAAGCTCTTGACGGCGTTGTCGAGGCCTTTCGCATCAACTGGGTCTGGATGCCACCTTGGGGACCAGAACGCATCACTGACGACGGGCGAGAGCAAATGCGAGCGATTGGCTTTGCAATCTAGTTAATAAAAAAAGGACCTCCGAATGGAGGTCCTTTTTTGTTTGGATCTATTTCTGAATCTTGTTGACTAGCAACCAGGCACCTGGCAATAAGCCAGCTGCAATTACAGCCTTCACGACATCCCAGAGCATGAACGGCACCATGTAGGTCACTGCAGCAGTGATGTCGCCATTGAAGGCAAAGGCCGAAAGCGCTGGAATGCCAACTAGGTAAATGATGGTCGAACCAACCACGAAGGCCACGAAAGTCTTGAGCACGTTTGAACTCCACTTGCGCTCGGCAAGCAGACCAATCACATAGGCCGCAATTACGAAACCGAGGATAAACCCTGCGGTTGGACCGACAAAAGCTGCGAATCCAACCACGTGGCTGCCATCGGCCTTCGGTGCAAAAACAGGAAGCCCGGCGAGACCGGCAAGGGCGTAGACACCCAACGAGAGACCGCCGCGACGCGAACCCAGGGTTGCTCCAACCAGCAGAACCACGAGAGTCTGCAATGTGAATGGCACAGGATAAGCGGGAATCGCAATTTGAGCTGCGATGGCGGTCAGAGCCGCGCCCGAAAATACGAGTGCGATGTCGGCAACAAGACTGCGCTTTACGAATCGATCAACAATGGTCGGCTTTGCGACGAGGGTAAACGACATTTAATCTCCAATTTATTTCGGTAACTCAATTGTAAACTAGGGCTTTTGTAGACCACATGCTCATTAGCACTAAATAACCCGCCCATTTTGGAGCAATCATGATTGCCGTTACCGACCTTGAGATACGCATAGGTGCTCGCGTGCTCATGTCGAAGGTGAACTTTCGAGTTGCCAAGGGAGACAAAATCGGGCTTGTTGGCCGCAATGGTGCGGGCAAAACGACGCTCACCAAAATTCTTGCCGGAGACGGGCAACCAGACGTCGGCACGGTCGAGCGCATCGGAGAGATCGGATACCTGCCTCAAGACCCG
This sequence comes from Actinomycetota bacterium, assembly GCA_041160185.1. Taxonomy (GTDB): domain Bacteria; phylum Actinomycetota; class Actinomycetes; order Actinomycetales; family Microbacteriaceae; genus Rhodoluna. The sequence goes on along the minus strand of JBEAWS010000100.1, from coordinate 750 downwards.
CGAAGCGGAGACCCGGAGGAACTCGCCAAGAACCGAATTTTGAATGCCAGAGGACTCGGCAGCATTTTGATGGAGCTCGAGCAGACAGCCCTAGACATGGGCAGTGTCGACGAAGCCGTCTATGACAAAGCGATGCGGCGCTATTCGGTTCTCGAGGAGCAGTTTCAGGCTTCGGGCGGCTATGCGGCGGAAGCACAGGCGGCGGCCATAGCCAGCAACCTCGGTCTGAAGGAGCACATTCTCGCTCAGCCACTCAAGACACTCTCAGGTGGGCAAAGGCGTCGCATAGAACTCGCTCGAATTCTGTTCAGCAACGCCGAGACGATGATTCTCGACGAACCGACAAACCACCTTGATGCCGATTCGGTGATTTGGTTGCGCGATTTTCTTAAGTCTTACCCTGGCGGGCTCATCGTGATCAGTCACGATGTCGATTTGATTGGCGAGACAGTGAATCGAATCTTTTACCTGGATGCCATGCGCGGAGTTATCGACGTCTATAACATGGGCTGGCGCAACTACCTGAAACAGCGCGAATCTGACGAAGAGCGAAGAAAGCGTGAGCGAGCTAACGCCGAAAAGAAGGCTTCGACTTTGCAACTTCAGGCGGCGCGATTCGGCGCTAAGGCTTCGAAAGCAGCGGCCGCGCAACAGATGGTTAAGCGAGCAGAGAAGCTTCTCGGTGGCCTCGAAGAGGTACGCGAACAAGACCGTGTCGCGAAGATTAAATTTCCTGATCCTGCGCCATGC
>JBEAWS010000006.1:0-13390 GCA_041160185.1 Actinomycetota bacterium | reverse complement strand
TCTTCGACTTGTTCTAGCGTTGAGCACTCGCGAGCCATTGCGGTTGGTACACCAGCCGCGGCCATGACTTCTTTAGCAAAACTTTTGCTTCCTTCAAGTGCCGCAGCTTCTTGCGATGGCCCAAAGACAGCAATGCCTTGGCTTCTCAGCGCATCACTTACGCCTGCAACAAGAGGCGCTTCAGGGCCGATAACTGCCAAATCAATTTCGTTGGCTAGAGCAAACTTAACTACCTCAAGCGGGTCACTTGCATCTAGGCCGGGCTGTACTTCAACCTCGAGAGCAATGCCAGCATTACCTGGAGCCACAATTATGTCTTTGGCCAAAGTTCCTGTTCGAATTAGCGCTTTGGTTATCGCGTGTTCGCGAGCACCACCGCCAAGAACAAGAATCTTCATTCTTCGAGTTTAGCGAGCCGTTCTGCTGCTATCTCATAGACCTCATCGTCGCGCCTAGCCCCGATGGCTACAACTCGGCACAATTCCTGATTTTCATAAACGCGAAAGAGAATTCGAATCTGATTCTTTCCGACCACTAGCCGCCGAAGAGGATGAAGGTTGCCGCTTAGGATGCGCCCACGTTTTTGTGGTTCATGCTCAAGCTTTCGCAGGCCAAGCAGAATGGCTTGCTTCGAACTGTTGTCGAAACCTTCAAAGTCAATCGTGGCTCGGTCGAATAGTTCGACCTTCAAGACTTACTGCTTGCGAGGAGGTAACTTGATGCCGTGCATCGCAGCTACGTCATCGAGGCTGTGGTAGACACCGTTGTCTTCGGCGATGCGCTTTTCGGCAATTGCCTCGAGTTCACGCCATTCGTCTTCTTCTTCAAGAAAACGCAGTCGTTCGAGCACCGAGATGTCGACAATCGCGGCTACGGGCTTGTTGTGGTTCAGAATGATCTGCACTTCACCGGCCTGGGCTTTGGCGATAGTGGCTGAGGCCGAACGGCTCATCTCAGACACCGAGATTAGGTTTTGCAATTTGATTTCCACCTGATTCTCCCCTCGTGATTTATACACATAAAAATACGCTAAATCGTGTGCATAATCAAGAGTCTTTTCGATCTGTGCAAAACCTAGGCGAGAATGAACCAGTGCGCAGAAAGATAAAGACGGAGCAAGGGCTGCAGGCCGTCGCATCCGTGCGGTCTGGAGATCAGACGCAGCTCGCAACTGCCGTGCGCTACCTTCTCGAAGAACTCGGCACTCGCGCCGAAGGCAACACCGTTGAGGTTCGAGTTCCACCTTTCGGGGCGGTTCAGTGCATTGCCGGCCCGCGCCACACTCGAGGCACTCCACCGAACGTCATCGAGATGTCGGCAGAAACCTGGTTCGCGCTCGCGGTTGGTGATCTATCCTGGGATGCCGCCCTCGCAGCTGGCTCGATTCACGCCTCTGGCAGCAGGGCCGAAATAAAAGCGCACCTTCCGCTGGTTTAATGGTCTCGTGGCCAACAAACCCGAAACAACCAGCACAGCTCTCGTCGACATTCGCAGAGCGCCCAAGTTCTTGCCCTTCATGGTGACCGCCGGGGTGATCGGGCTCATTGTCTCGTCAATCACCGCCTTCGCCATTCAGGCTCCAGGCAACTTCTTCGGCTATGTGATCGTTTGGGGTACGGTGCTTTTCGCCACGGGCGGCGTAATTCTTGCGGTCGTGCTCGAGGCAATCTTTAGGGCTCGTAGCAAGCGCATCGAGGCAACTAAAATAGAGGGGTAGCGAAGGTTCAACTTTCGCGTAACGCACTTCCAACGACAGGAATCTGCCCTTGCTCAGAGGCGATGGACGTCTGAACTTTAGTCTCGCGGTTAGCGATGACGATGAAAAAGCACCACAGGACCAGTGCGGCGTATTCGGCGTTTGGGCGCCGGGCGAAGAAGTTGCGAAACTCACATTCTTTGGCCTTTACTCACTTCAGCATCGCGGCCAGGAGTCTGCCGGCATTGCGACTTCAAACGGCGAAAAGATTTTGGTTTACAAAGACATGGGTTTGGTCTCTCAGGTTTTTAGCGAGAGCGCACTCGAATCATTGGTTGGTCACATCGCAGTCGGTCACAACCGTTATTCGACGACCGGTGCTTCATCATGGCGCAATGCGCAGCCAACTCTCGGAAGAACTGCGTCGGGCACTGTCGCTCTTGCTCACAACGGAAACCTAACTAACACCGCAGATTTGCTTCAACTACTCGCTGAGCGCTATCCAGATCAGAAAACCAACGAAATAACTTCTGGCAACACAACCGACACCGCAGTGCTGACCGCTTTACTTGCCGGCGATCTCGATCACACTCTCGAGGCAACCGCGCTTGAATTGCTGCCAAAGGTAAAGGGTGCGTTTTGTCTTGTCTTCATGGATGAAAGCACTCTCTATGCAGCACGCGACCCGCAGGGTGTTCGACCGCTCGTGCTCGGTCGCCTTGAGCGCGGCTGGGTGGTTGCATCTGAAACAGCAGCTCTCGATATTGTTGGCGCGTCTTTCGTTCGAGAGATTGAGCCGGGCGAACTGATTGCGATTGACGAGAACGGTTTGCGCTCAAGCAGATTCGCCGAGGTCAAGCGCGCGGGTTGCGTTTTCGAATACGTCTACTTGGCTCGACCAGACACAACCATAAACGGCAAGAACGTTTATGAGGCTCGTGTTGCCATGGGCCGCACGCTCGCTCGCGAGTATCCGGTTGATGCAGATTTGGTTATTCCGACTCCCGAGTCTGGAACCCCTGCCGCAATCGGTTTCTCTCAGGAGTCTGGCATCCCCTTTGGCCACGGGCTGGTGAAGAACTCCTATGTCGGTCGAACCTTTATTCAGCCTTCGCAGACAATTCGCCAGCGCGGCATCAGGTTGAAACTGAACCCGCTGCGAGAGGTTATCCGTGGAAAGAAGATTGTCGTTGTTGACGATTCGATTGTTCGCGGAAACACCCAGCGAGCTCTCGTGCAAATGTTGCGCGAGGCAGGTGCTGCCGAGATTCACGTGCGCATCTCATCGCCACCAATCACCTGGCCTTGCTTCTACGGAATCGACTTCGCCACCAGGGCAGAGCTGATTGCCAGCGGGTTAGCGGCCGAAGACGTGCGCGCCTCAATTGGTGCCGACTCGCTCGGTTACCTTTCGAAAGACGGCATGATCGCGGCCTCGGGTCAGCCCGAAAAAACTCTCTGCACCGCTTGCTTCACGGGTGAGTACCCAATCGAACTGCCGACTCTCGACCGCCTCGGCAAGAACCTGCTCGAACGTGGAGCCGCCGCGTGCGACCCCGGGCCAGATGAAGAGACCGACCGGCTTGTGCGCGAGCAACAAGAAACTTTGAACGACTAGAGCCGCCGTTGACAAATGACGCATACGCCAACGCCGGAGTCGACACTCACGCCGGTGACTTAGCGGTTGAACTAATGAAGCGCGCGGTAAGCGCAACCCACAACGATTTGGTCGTTGGTGGCCTCGGCGGATTCGCCGGCATGATCGACATTTCGTTCGTGAAGAATTACAAGAAACCGTTGCTCGCTACTTCAACGGATGGAGTCGGTACCAAGGTTGCGATTGCGCAGGCAATCGACAAGCACGACACAATCGGGCAAGATCTCGTTGGCATGGTTGTCGACGACATTGTTGTGGTTGGCGCAAAGAGTTTATTTATGACCGACTACATCGCCTGCGGAAAAGTTGTGCCAGAAAGAATTGCCGACATAGTGCGCGGCATTGCCGAAGCCTGTTCTTCTGTTGGCGTTGCATTGGTCGGTGGCGAAACCGCAGAGCACCCGGGGCTTCTCGCCGCAGATGAGTATGACGTTGCCGGTGCCGCCGTCGGAGTTGTCGAGGCCGACAAACTGCTGGGTCAGCAAAATGTAAGAGTTGGCGATGTGGTACTTGGCATGCAGTCGAGCGGTTTTCACTCAAACGGTTACTCGCTAGTGCGCAAGATTGTCGCCGACTCGGGTCTCGACTATCGCAAGACAGTCGCAGAGTTCGGCTCGCGATCGCTTGGCGAGGTTTTGCTAGAGCCAACCCGGCTCTATACGGGAGTGCTGAACGAGCTGCTCGAATCGAAGCTCGGTGCTTCGGTGAAGGCAATGAGCCACATAACCGGCGGGGGAATTGCCGCGAACTTGGCTCGGGTCTTGCCGCAGGGCGTGGCTCTCGATGTTCACCGTTCAACCTGGTCGCCGCAAGAAGTCTTTCGGGTGCTGGCCTCGTGGGGCAAGATTTCGCTCGAATCAGTCGAGGGCACTTGGAACCTCGGTTTGGGGCAGGCACTGGTGGTTGACGCCGCACACTCAGACGAAGTTGCCGCCATGCTGACCGCCGCCGGCATCCACACCTGGACCCTCGGCGAGATCGAACCCGCACCAAGCGACCTATCCGGCTATGTTCACGGCGCTAAAGGCGTCGATGGCGGAGCGGTTCGATTGGTTGGCGACTACGCCTAATCGGTGTAGAAGTTCACCTGACCGCGCACCCAGACCGTAACCTTCATGCCAATTTCGGGTGCAAACGGCCCATTTGCTCGAGCCTGAATTACAAGTTTTGGCAACTTTACCTCGACCAGGGCGTCGTGACCGAAGTACTGCCGCCCAATCACTTCGCCCTCGCCCTTGGGGTTCGGCTGCAAATAAAAGTTCTCTGGCCTGATGGCAACGCGACCGGTGGCACCGTCAGTGACTTTGTTGAGCGCAGTCAACAGGCCAAGGTCGGTAACGACTTTGCCGTTCTCGACAACGCCATCGATGATCACCGAGTCACCTAAGAAAGTAGCCATCTCAACATCGGCCGGTGCTTGATAAATTTCACTCGGATTACCGACCTGCGCAAACTCGCCCTCGCGCAAAATGGCAACCCTGCTCGTCATCGACAGGGCCTCTTCTTGGTCGTGAGTTACAAGAATCGCAGTGGTTCCGGTTTTTGCAATCACATTTCTCACGTCTTCGCGAAGCCGCACTCGCAGCTCTGCGTCGAGTGAAGAAAATGGTTCGTCAAGCAAGATCAGCGCGGGCTTTGGTGCGAGTGCTCGCGCCAAGGCAACTCGGTGACGTTGACCGCCCGAGAGTTGGTGTGGCATGCGCTCGTCGAAGCCAACCATGTCAATCAACTTGAGCAACTCGGCAATCCTGCTGTCGCGTTCACTCGGCGACAACTTGCTGAGCCCGAACGAAATATTTTGTGCCACTGACAGATGTGGAAACAGCGCGGCGTCTTGCGGAACGAAACCAACCTTGCGCTCTTCGGCCGAAACGCTTTTGCCAGAGCCAAAAACCGTGCGGCCGGCAATTTCGATTTGACCGCTGTCGGGCGAATCAAAACCAGAGATCAGGCGCAGCAGGGTGGTCTTGCCAGATCCGCTGCTGCCAAGAATTGCGATGAACTCGTGTTCGGCAACATCCAGGTTGATGTTCTTGAGAACAGACTGCCCAGCGAAGTCTTTTCGAACTTGTTGCAGCGAAAGCACGATAGACATTACTCACGCTCGATTCTCTGCTCAATGCCGCTTGTCACTTGGGTTCGGGCTTGAACCTGACGGTTCAGCAACCAGGCCGGCACTCCAGCTATGACAACTAAAAGTAACGCATAAGGTGCTGCGGCTGAATAGGCAGAAACCGAGGTCTCGTTCCACAGGCGAGTGGCTAGCGTTTCGATTCCGGTTTCGCGAAGCAGCAGGGTCGCTGGCAGTTCTTTCAACACGGATAGCGCCACCAGGGCGGCGCCGGCCAAAACCCCCGGCGTCACAATCGGAATCAGAACCTTGCGAATGGTTTGCATTCTGCTTGCACCCAAGCTCGCGGCAATTTCATCGAGTTCGCGCGGTGCCTGTCTAATCGGAGTCTGCATTGCTGCAATTGCGTTGGGCAAAAACAGGATTAGGTAGGCAAGTAACAGCAGCGTGCTGGTTTGGTAAATCTGCGGCAGCAGCCGGTTGCTTAGAAACACCAGCGAAAGCGCCACCACAATTCCCGGCACCGCATGGGTAATCCAGATTGATCGCTCAAATGCAACGGTGAGCCTCGATCGATACCTAATGGCGAGTAATGAAACCGCAAGCCCAAACATCACAGCAATGACACCGCTGACAACCGCATAGCTGGCCGAGTTAACTAGCGCTCTAAAAATCTCTGCGAGGTCTACCTGCGAGAGACCTGTTTGGTTCCAGCGGACCAAACTGAAAACTGGCAGAACCAAACTAACCACTACCCAGGCGAGTGCAATGAACGATGCCACGGGAGCGAACCATCCGAGATCAATCATCGAACTCTTTCGAACTCGCGAATCGCTCGGCACAGACTTGCCGCGCAAAGTTGGTTCGACAATCAGAAGTGCAACGGTAATCAAAACCAGAATTGCGGCAAGGCTCGCAGCACCTGAGCGGTCAAAGCTCGATCTGAACGCGCTGTAAATTGCGCGAGTGAATGTGTCGAAGCTAAGAATCGAAACCGCACCAAAATCGCTCAGCGTGTAGAGAGCCGAAAGCATCGCACCCGAAATGGCGGCCGGTCTAATCGCTGGCCAGGTGATCTGTCGAAAGACTCGCCACCTGCCGGCACCGAGCGAGCGTGCAACTTCTTCGGTTGCCGAGTCGGCTCGCAACAGAGCGGCTGAAACCGCGAGATAAACGTAGGGCGCGGTGCCGATGGTCAGCACCAACCAGGCGGCTGCGAAACCGCGAAACCCAGTGAACAGCGCAGTGAATGCGTAGGCACTCACGTAGCTGGGCATGGCCAGAGGCAGCGCGGCGAGAATTGCAAAAACCGCACGGCCCCTAATTAACGTGCGAGTTGTAAGCCATGCCTGAAAGCCACCAATGGCGACTGCCGAAACCGATACCGCGAGAGTTAGCAGCAGAGAGTTGCCCAGAAGCTCTAAGGTTCGCGGCCTGATAACGTTTGCCAAAACCTTGTCGGCACCGAACTCGGTGAGACGAATAGCAAGGTAGCTAAGCGGTGCGAGTGAAACAACAACGGCAATTGCCGCCAGCACAAGCAAAATGGCTGGTGGGCGTTGCCGAAGTGAGTTTTGCACTTTTAGTCGGTGAGTCTCGCGTTGCGAATCAGTTCTAGGGTTTGCGCGAGCGTAGAGAGCGAACTCAAGTCAATCTTGGGTGCGGCAATCTCTTCGAGCGCAGGCAATCCCGCGCGAGCGGCTAGACCGGTCAGCGAATACTCAGCAGTTTTTTCAACAAAGAACGTTTGCGCCGAATTACCCAGCAACCACTTGGCGAAAGTCTGGGCCTCGGGCTTATCGCTGAGCACTCCAACTCCTGCAACGTTGATGAGGTTGCCCGCATCGCCGGTCTCAAACCAAGACATCTTCGAAACCATTTTGTCTTCGCCAACTTCGGCTGCGCGCTCATACCAGTAGTAGTGGTTGAGCAGACCGGCGGCAACCTCACCGGTTTCCACGGCCTCAAGAATTTGCGAGTTCTTTTCGAACAGCACAGCGTTCTCTTTCATCGCGGCAAGCCACTTCACGGTTGCCTGCTCACCCTTCAAAAGCCTCATAGCTGTCACGGATGACTGGAACGACGCGTTGGTCGGAGCGATAGCGATCTTGCCCTTCCACTTTGCATCGGCAAGGTCGAACACCGACTTCGGTAAATCGGCAGCAGTGACCAACTCGGGGTTGTAAGACAAAACTCGGCTGCGGCCAGAGACGCCAATCCAGGTGTTGTCGGTTGAACGGTATTTTGCATCAACCAGCGGGCTGATGTCGTCGTTGAGTTTCTTGAATGCTCCGGCCTGGCTAATTGCGCCGAGAGCTCCGGCATCCTGTGAGAAAAATACGTCGGCCTTCACGTTGTCGCCCTCTTCAAGAATCTGGGCGGCTAGCGAAGCCGAATCGGAGTATCGAACTTCGACGCCGATTCCGGTTTCAGCGGTGAATTGCTCTAGAAGCGGGGCAATAAGGTCTTCTGACCTGCCCGAATAGATTGTGATGGTTTGCTCGCCGGTTGCTGTGGTTTCTTTGGCGCAACCTGTAAGTGATGTCGCCGAAATGGCAACCAATAGAGCCGTGGCGCCGACTTTTAAGGCGCGCTTAAGCATTTTCAATTAGTTTCCTTCAGTTGAGAACTGGATATTCATTCCAGCCGTCTGATCAGCGCAAATGCACTACCTAAAATCTAAGCCAGCGCGGCTGTTTCGACAAGGTGCAATTGGTTGTGGTGCGCAGGTAGAGGCTAGACCAGCTGAGTTGCGCCAGATCCGAGAAGCACCGGAGTGCCATCGAGGGCGCGAGCTTCGTCATCGGTGAAGAGGCGAGAGCGAATTAGAAAACGCATGCCCTCGGGTGTCTCGAGCGAGAAACCGCCACCGCGACCGGGCACAACATCGATTGTGATGTGGGTGTGCTTCCAGTACTCAAACTGTTCGAGAGAGATCCAAACTTTTATTGAGTCGGCAACGTCGGCAACGTTTAGTTCACCGAGCAGAACATCGGCACCACCAACACGAAACTCACCGGCGGTGTAGCACATCGGTGCCGATCCATCGCAGCAACCGCCGCTCTGGTGAAACATAAGTGGACCGTGAATCGAAGTTAGTTTGCGCATGAGGTCATCTGCCGCTGGCGTGCTCTCAATTCGCTTCGGTAGGTCTCCGTAGATTGCGCTCATGAATAAAAATTACTCTCTGTTGGTCTATTTAGAAAGAAACGGGGATGGCCATTCGACCATCCCCGAATCTTTCGTGCTTCTTAGAAGAAGCCCAGTTTGCTTTCTGAGTAGCTGACCAAAAGGTTCTTGGTCTGCTGGTAGTGGTCGAGCATCATCTTGTGGTTCTCGCGACCGATACCCGATGACTTGTAGCCACCGAACGCTGCGTGAGCAGGGTAGGCGTGGTAGCAGTTGGTCCAAACGCGACCAGCCTGAATCGCACGACCCGCACGGTAAGCGGTGTTCATCTTGCGAGTCCAAACACCAGCACCCAAGCCATAGAGTGTGTCATTTGCGATGTCGATGGCCTCATCGAAGCCGTCGAACTTAGCAACTGAAACAACTGGGCCGAAGATCTCCTCTTGGAAGATGCGCATGTTGTTGGTGCCTTCGAAGATGGTCGGCTCAACGTAGTAGCCGCCCGATAGGTCGCCGCCGAGGTCAACTCGGTTTCCACCCATGAGCAACTTGGCGCCTTCTTGCTTGCCAATCTCGATGTAGCTCAAGATCTTCTCGAGCTGGTCGTTTGACGCCTGAGCACCAATCATGGTGGCGGTGTCTAGCGGGTTGCCCTGGATGATTGCTTTGGTGCGAACCATGACATCTTTCAAGAACTTGTCGTAGATCGGTGCGTCGATTAGCGCACGTGAAGGACAGGTGCAAACTTCACCCTGGTTCAGCGCGAACATGTTGAAGCCCTCGATGCACTTGTCATAGAACGCGTCGTTCTCATCAGCGATGTCTCTGAAGAAAATGTTCGGTGACTTTCCACCGAGTTCCAAAGTGACAGGGATGATGTTCTCTGATGCGTACTGCATGATTAGTCGACCCGTTGTGGTCTCACCGGTGAACGCAATCTTTGCGATGCGACGAGATGATGCAAGTGGCTTTCCTGCTTCAACACCGAAACCGTTGACAACGTTCACAACACCCGCAGGTAGCAAGTCTGCAATCAATTCCATTAGGTAAAGGATTGATGCAGGGGTTTGCTCGGCTGGCTTTAGAACTACACAGTTTCCTGCAGCGAGTGCCGGCGCAAGCTTCCAGACAGCCATCAAGATTGGGAAGTTCCAAGGGATGATCTGTCCAACTACACCAAGTGGCTCGTGGAAGTGATAGGCCACGGTGTCGTGGTCTAGTTCACCGTTCGAACCTTCTTGTGCACGGATAGCGCCTGCGAAATATCTGAAGTGATCGATTGCAAGTGGCATGTCGGCAGCCATAGTTTCGCGAAGTGGCTTTCCGTTATCGCAGGTTTCTGCAACCGCTAGCTTCTCGAGGTTCTGCTCCATGCGATCTGCAATTTTGTTCAGGATGATTGCGCGCTCGGTCGCTGAAGTTTTGTTCCAGGTCTTTGCAGCTGCGTGCGCTGCATCAAGAGCCTTGTCGATGTCTTCTGCGTTACCGCGAGCTATTTCACAAAAAACGCGACCCGTTACCGGAGTTACGTTTTCGAAGTACTGACCAGATGAAGGAGGAACATACTTTCCACCGATCCAGTGGTCATAACGTGCTTTGTATTCCATTACCGCGCCAGATTGACCCGGTTGTGCATAAACCGCCATTGCTGCGTCCTTTCAAAGTCGACACCGTTGTCGACCTAGTGGAATGAAATCTACACCCGTCGGGTGGGAGAAAAAACAGCCTCTTTTTTGGCTAGTCAGCCGAGCTGGAACCGGAGTCGCTGGAGCCCGATTCGGCCGAATCTGAGCCGGCTGGCTGGTCGGCAGGAGTTGCTTCTTCGGTCGGAGCGACCTCGGCGTCATCCTCGTAAAGATCGGCCCACTTGTCTTCGTATTCGGGTTCTTCGTTGTTGGTCGTGCCGATTTCGCGCTCGAGGGCGTTCAAATCGGTGTTCGGGCTGAAGTACTTCAGCTCGCGTGCGACCTTGGTGTTCTTAGCTTTTTGACGGCCACGCCCCATGGCGAGCCCCCTAACGAAATTCTGGCCGAGCCCAAATCGACTCGGGAACTAAATAGAAAACGAAATCTGCCGATAGTTTAGCAGGGCTTAGACGCAGGTCAACGGAGTGAGCGCAGCTGTGAATGGCGGCGCACTTTCGCGACAAACGCTACTTCTTCTTAGCCGGCGTCTTGCTGCGCGAACCAAGGTTGAAAGTTGAGAGCAAGCCAACCGCCAAGAATGCCGCTGCGACCCATCCCGTAGTTTTTACACCCTCGGTGAAGCCACTTTCGGCAGCCATCTTGAAGTCGGTCGCAATGTTTTCTGGCATACCCTGAGCGATGTAGATCTCGCTCAACACCGGAATGATTGCGCCGGCAGATTCAACCACGCTGTCAGCGATGTTCTGACTTGCGAGTTCGACCTGGGCGGCCGGAACACCCTGGAAAGCAGATAACTCAGAAACGTTGTTTGCTGTTGCCACCTGCGTGCTCGAGAAAAGCACCGTGCCAAGCACGGCGATGCCAAGAGCAGAACCAATCTGGCGCACGGTGCTCTGCGAGCCAGAGGCCTGGCCAATTTTGTCCATCGGCACATCGACCATGATCACACCGGTGAGCTGTGCGGTAGCAAGACCAACGCCAAGCCCATAGATAAAGAGGTAACCAGCGATTCCTTGCCATCCATCCATGGCAGATGCCGCCATTGCGATGCCGGCAATACCCACGAGCTCAAGCGCAACACCGATGCGAACAGCGGTGACGGCACTGATTTTGCCACTCATCGCGCCGCCAACTGCTGATGCCAAGAAAGCTCCACCGGCCAGCCAGAGCAAGACCAGACCGCTCGAGAGAGCGTTAAGCCCGTCAACGTTTTGCAACCAAAGTGGAATCGCGAAGAGCAAACCGAATTCACCCATCGAAATGATTAGAGCCGCAATCGAACCGTTTCTAAATGACGCCACATTGAAAAGACGAAGATCTAGCAGCACGTTCTTGTTTGCCTTTTCGCGAGAACGCTCCCAGAGCACAAAAAGAACGAAGAAGATAACTGAGATTGCCAGCACCACAGGAATTACAGAAAAAGTGTTTTCGGGCCAGGTGAAGTTGCCAACTGAGAAGACCTTGTCGGTTTGCTCCCACCATCCGTAAACGCGACCTTCGATAAGCGCGAAGACCAAAGTGCCGAACATAAAGACCGACAGAATCGCGCCGATAAAGTCGATACCGCCTGCGCGCTGAGCTTGCTTTGATTCACCAACGAAATACAAAAGACCGGCAATAACAAGAATGCCTAGCGGCAGGTTAATTGCGAACGCCCAGCGCCAGGTTTCGACTAGAACAGCGCCGATTTCGAATCGCCAGTCGACGGTGGTCAGCCATCCGCCAAGCACTGGGCCGACTGCAACCATTCCACCGATGGTCGCACCCCAAACCGCGAACGCGATGCCGCGCTCTTTGCCCTGAAAGTTCGCGTTTACAAGCGAAAGCGTGGTCGGCAAAACCATTGCGCCACCAATACCCTGAACCACGCGCGCGATAATCATTGATTCCGCACTGTCGGTGATTCCAGCCCAAACCGAAGCAAGGATGAAGATTGTTAGACCAATCACGAGCACTCGGCGAATGCCGATGCGGTCGGCAATCGAACCCCACACCAAAAGCGTCGAGGCAAAGACGAGCACGTAGCTCTCCTGCACCCACAGAATCTCAGTGCTTGTGAGGGCTAGGTCTTTGATGATGGCCGGAAAGATGGTGTTGACGATGGTTCCATCGATGATTACCAGTGAGATAGCCATCGAGATGAAAACGAGGCCCAGCCAGCGATTGCGTGTTTTAGTCATTGGCTTAGGCTACGGCAAGAATTGCAGAACCTGAGAGAGCAACCAGCACGCCAAGCATTTGCACGCGGCCAATTCGCTCCTTCAGAATCAACCTCGCAAGAATGATCGTTCCCAGCGGATAGAGCGCAGTGAGCACGCTGACCACCGAGAGCGATCCCGAGCGCAGGGCAAGGGTGAAGAAGATGTTTGCACTCGAATCGAATAGTCCGGCAGCAATAACGGCCCACCAAAACTTTTTAGCAAACTCAACTTTTGTAGCTTCGACTCTGCGACGCCTCAGCCGCATCCATGTGAAAAGCAACAGAACGTTTAGCAGTGCTGCACTTACCAAACGCATTGTGATAACCGAAGCCAAGCCGCTATCGCTCGGTGAAAACTTAAGCACAATCAAGATGCTTCCGATGCCCGCGCCAGCGACGAAGGCGAGAGCTAGGCCTTTGACCGACGGTAGTCGCACATCGGCACCCGGAACGAAACCAACCAGAACCACCGCAACCAGAATCAGTGCCAGAGCAAGCCAACCCAATGGCCCAAAACGATCGCCGATAAAGAAGCCAAAGATCAGTGGAACCATTGCGCCGAGCACCGCACCTAGCGGCGAGATGATGCTAATCGGGCCAATCGCGAGCGACGCGTAAAGCGCCGTGATGCCAATTGCAGAGGCAAAGCCAGCGGCAATACCCGCGATGATGGCGTCTCTTGAAAAAGTTGCACCGAAGAACGGAATCATCGCGAGCAAAAAGAAAAAGCCGACAATGCCGCTGACAGCTGTGACGACAATCGAAGAAATTTTGCGCGAGGCGATTGCGCCGAAGAAGTCAGCGAAGCCATAAACCAGCGCGGTGGAGAATCCGAGAATGACTGTCAGCACAGGTTCAATTTATATGCCCTTAAAGCAAAAGCACCCCAGGCGTGAAATCCCAGAGTGCTTTCGTGGCTCCGACCGGCATCGATCCGGTGACCTAACGATTTTCAGTCGTTCGCTCTACCAACTGAGCTACAGAGCCCAGC
>JBEAWS010000065.1:0-2668 GCA_041160185.1 Actinomycetota bacterium | reverse complement strand
CCATCACCAAAGGGTGAGGCGTCGACAATTCTCGATCTCACCTCGATTACAGAGACCGTGGTTAACGGCGAGGCAGTTGTCGAAGGAAAAGTAAGAATCATTCGCCTTGGTGCCTTGAAGAAGGCCAAGCTAAAAACCGTTGTCGGCGACCTGTTCGAAGTCGATAAGTAATGCGCGCCTATCTTCTGATTGCCGCGATAAGCGCTGTCGTCACATTCCTGCTCACCTGGCTGACGCTCAAGATTTCTCACCGCTATAAGTTGTATCCGCAAATTCGCGCTCGCGACGTTCACACCAAGCCAACCCCGAGGCTCGGCGGAGTCGCCATGTTCGGCGGATTCGTCGTTGCCCTGGCTGCTGCCGGCGCTTTCGGCTGGTTCAAGAGCGTCTTCGCCGATCCGGTTCAGATAATCGCAATTGTCGCAGCCGCCTTCATGATCACCCTGATCGGTTTTCTCGATGATCTTTACGACCTCGACTGGACGCTCAAGCTCGCCGGTCAGTTCGCGGTTGCCGGCGTGCTTGCCTGGCAGGGCGTGCAAATCATTTCTCTGCCGATCGCCGGTCTGACCATCGGAAGCTTCGGTACATCGCTGGTTGTCACTGTCTTTCTGACGGTTCTGGTTATGAACGCGGTCAACTTCATTGATGGCTTGGATGGATTGGTCAGCGGTGTCGTGCTCATCGGAACCCTGGTGTTCTTCGTCTACAGTTACCTGCTGGCTCAAGAGACCTCTCCGTCGAACTACTTCAACCTCGCATCGCTGCTCTCGGCAATAGTCATCGGCATGTGCGTCGGTTTCTTGCCGCTCAACTGGCGGCCGGCGAAAATCTTCATGGGTGACTCGGGAGCCATGCTTCTCGGTCTGCTCATGGCAACCTCTGCACTAACCGTGACCGGTCAAATCGATCCGCACATGGCCGGCAAAGAAGACCTATTGCCCGCGTTCATCCCGTTGATTCTGCCGTTGGCAATTCTGGTGCTGCCGCTACTCGACTTCACACTCGCCGTGCTTCGCAGGTTGCGCGCCGGCAAGTCACCATTTGCGGCAGACCGCCAGCACATTCACCACCGCCTGCAAGATCTCGGGCATTCACACGTTGGCTCGGTTTTCGTCTTCTATATCTGGACCGCACTCATTTCTTTGAGTTGCCTGATGTTTTTCTTCCTACCGGTGCAGGGCATTGTTCTTTTTGTTACTTTGGGAACCGTTGCGGCAAGCACCTTCACGCTCTGGCCGATAGTTCAAAAACGTAGGGGAGCAAAAAAGTGAGCAATTCAATGGGTCAGCTCTTTTCGAGCATTCTCAAGAAGGGCGCTCTTCTGATTGGCGCTATCGCTGCGGTCGGTGGAGTGATTGGCTACCTCGTGGCCTCGACCGATGGCCTGGTTAGCGCACTAATCGGAGCGGCCATGGCTTTCGTGTTCGTCTCGATGACGGCACTGTCGGTTTGGATCGGCGGCAAACTCTCGCTCGGCGGCTTCTTCGGGGTCGTTCTGGGTGGTTGGCTTGTCAAACTGATTGGCTTTATGGTCTTGGTGGCTAGCCTGCGAACCGCCGACTTCATCGTTGGCCCGGTGCTTTTCGGCAGCCTCGTGGTCTCGATTTTGGGCAGTTTGGCTCTCGACGCCATCGTCTTCTCAAAGGCTCGAATTCCGAGCTTTGAGTCAAAGTAAACAAACGCTGAGAATCGGCGCTGCCAGCCCGTCAAGCGAATTTTTGCCCGAATTTATGCTGTT
The DNA here is from genome assembly GCA_041160185.1 of Actinomycetota bacterium. GTDB lineage: Bacteria > Actinomycetota > Actinomycetes > Actinomycetales > Microbacteriaceae > Rhodoluna. The sequence continues at coordinate 927 of JBEAWS010000065.1, read as the reverse complement.
AGGATATTCGAAACCAGCCTGCCGCAAGTGGCTAAAGCTTGCCCCGACTCAGGAGAACACCGCCGTTGATTAACGCTCTTTCTCTTCTAACTCAGGCTACATATTCTGAGTCAAAAGACGGCGAATTCAGCGCTCCTTCAATCATGGAGTTCTATCCAGAAGCGATTTTCTTTGCTGGCACACCTTTTGAACTAAACAGAATCATGCTGATTCGCCTCTTGGTGATGACCGCGCTCGTAGTTCTGTTCTGGCTCTGGACTTCAAAGTTCAAGAAGGCTTACAAAGAGAACATCCTGGTTCCATCGCGTTTTCAGTTGATGGGTGAAATCTCGCTCAACTTCGTGCGCAAGAGCATCGCTCACGAGCAACTTGGCGAGAAAGACGGCGATCGCTTCTTGCCGCTTCTCGCGACAATCTTCTTTGTAACGCTCGGCATGAACATCACCGGCATCATCCCTGGATTGAACATCGCCGGAACCTCGGTAATCGGTCTGCCAATGGTGATGGCGCTGGCCGCCTACTTTGCCTTTATCTACGCAGGTGTAAAAAAGCACCGCATGAAGTTCTTCACGAACAATCTCTTTCCTGCTGGCGTACCTAAAGCCTTCTACGTCTTAGTAACCCCGATCGAGTTCCTATCGACCTTTATCTTGCGCCCGGTTACCCTGGCTCTTCGTCTCACCATGAACATGATTGCCGGGCACCTTCTGCTCGTGCTCTGTTTTTCTGCGACCCAGTTCTTCTTCTTCAACGCCGACGGCTTCTTCAAGTTCTTCGGAGCCGGAACCTTCGTCTTCGGCTTCGCATTCACTGTCTTCGAAATCTTGGTCTCGTTTCTACAGGCCTATGTTTTTACTCTTCTAACCACGGTCTACATTCAGTTGGCCTTGGCAGATGAGCACTAAGGGCTAGCAACCGCTAGTTCAA
>JBEAWS010000063.1:0-3253 GCA_041160185.1 Actinomycetota bacterium | reverse complement strand
GCTCAACCGCGGTGATTGGGCTGGCGCCGAAACCGAGGTCGACCACGACGGCGTTTTTGTTTCGAACGACATCAAGAGCTGCAATAAATCGATCAACGCGACGAAGTCGATTCGGGTTTGTCGTGCCCCGAGTAACTACTCCGCTTGGTTTCTTGGCTGCCACTCGTCTAACCTAATGCCCGGTCGCGACCGCACTCGCGTAACATCAAGGTCGCAAACACTGCGCGCTAAACTGAAGGTATGACAGCTAAGTACACCCTGATTTTGCTTCGACACGGAAACAGTCTCTGGAACCAGCAGAACCTATTCACCGGCTGGGTCGATGTCGACCTAAGCGACCAGGGCAGGGCCGAGGCCAAGCGAGCTGGCGAGTTGCTGGCCGAGTCGGGCCTCAAGCCAGACCTTCTATACACATCACGTTTGAAGCGAGCCATCAACACCGCGCACATCGCGCTAGATGCAGCCGACCGCTCATGGATTGACGTGAAGCGCGACTGGCGTTTGAACGAGCGTCACTACGGCGCTCTGCAGGGCAAAGACAAGGCGCAGACCCTTGCCGAGTATGGCCCCGAGCAGTTTCAGACCTGGCGTCGCAGCTTCGATGTGCCGCCACCGCCGATCGACGATAACGACAAGTACTCGCAGGCGCACGACGAGCGTTATGCAGATGTCAAAGAGATTCCGAAGACCGAATGCCTCAAGGATGTTCTCGAGCGCATGTTGCCGTTTTGGCTCAGCGACATTCAGCCAGACCTAAAATCGGGCAAGACCGTTCTCGTTACGGCTCACGGTAACTCACTTCGTGCGCTGGTGAAGCACTTGGATGGAGTCTCTGACGAAGACATTGCCGAGCTCAACATTCCAACCGGAATTCCGTTGGTTTACGAGTTGGATGAAAACTTCAAGCCGCTGGTCAAAGGCGGAAAGTATCTAGACCCGGAGGCAGCAGCAGCCGGTGCCGCTGCGGTTGCAGCGCAGGGCGCAAAGAACTAGTCGGTCTCGTTCCACTCACCGGTGGTGAGGTAAGAAACCTTGGCGCTGATGTCAACAACGTGATCTGCAAAACGTTCGTGGTATCTCGAAGCTAGCGTCACGTCGACCGTGAACATCGCGTTTTCTTTCCAGTCGTCTGCTAGAACCACGTCGAAGATGTGGCGGTGCAGTTCGTCGACTCGAGCGTCTTCAGCTTGAATTTCGCGAGCGAAGTCGACGTCTGTGTTTTGAAGCAACTGAACGCACTTCTTCGCAAGCTTGACGTCGAGTTCACCCATCTCTTTGAAAGTAGCCATAAGCGACGCTGGAACGGCCGAACCAGGAAAACGGTAACGAGCGATTGCTGCGATGTGGCCTGAGAGAGCACCCATGCGCTCTAGTGAAGCCGAAATGCGAAGTGCAGAAACCAGGATGCGAAGGTCTCGGGCAACCGGAGACTGTTTGGCAAGAATGCGAATTACGAGCTCATCCAGGGCTAGGGCCTTGTTGCCCGTTTGATCTGAGATGGCAATGGCGTCATCGGCCATTGAAACATTCGAGTCGGTAAACGCCTTGGTGGCCTTTTCGATGATTTTGACCGTGTCTTCGGCCATCTCTACCAAACGTGCCTGAACCTCGTGCAGTTGCGTCTGAAAAACTTCGCGCATTGTTTCGCCCTTCACTACTTCGCCCAACCTTCGCACTCCTAAGTAAACAGATGTGAAACGTGTACGGAACTTTGCCCGAACTAGAGCAATTTGCGTGCTCGAGCAAGAGTTTACCGAGTTAATTCGCCCTAATCTAGAAGGGTGAACAACGGAAACACAAAACAAACGGCCAAGGTGGCAGCCGAAGTGCTTGAGGCACTTGGCACGCCAGCTGTTGTTGTTGACGAGTCAAACGTAATGGTGCAGGCAACCACCGCCGCCGAAGACTTCGGTTTGCAGAGTGACCGCACGCTAATCGAGCTTGAGCTCTTGTCGCTGGTCGACCTGGCTCGAACCACCAAGACAAGTCACAGCGTCGAGGGGCCGATCAATGTCGGTGGCCGGGCCGCGAAGGTTTGGGTTTTGGCAACCGCCGCACCAATCGGTTCTGGTTCTGTGATTCTCACCCTTGAAGATCGAACAGAGGCCCGCAGACTCGACGAGACCAGACGCGACTTCGTGGCTAACATTTCGCACGAACTGAAAACACCGATCGGCGCGATTGGTCTGCTTGCCGAAACTCTTCAGGGGGCAACCGATGACCCCGAGGCGATAACAAAATTTGCAGCGAGTCTTCAGCGCGAAGCATCGAGGCTTGGTCACATCGTGCAAGAGATCATTGAGCTCTCTAGGCTGCAGGCAGGCACCGAAGTTCAAAACTCCGACGAGTGCCGCTTGGCCGACCTAATTTCTGATGCACTCGAGCGGGTTCGAACACTCGCCGACGTTAAGAAGATGCGTTTAGTTTCTGACCTAGACGACTCAATTCTTATTGAACTCAACTACGAGCAGGTGGCAACCGCGGTCACCAACCTGTTTGAGAATGCCATCCACTACAGCGACCCGGGCGGGCAAATTGGCATTTCGCTAAAGCGCGTTGATGGCTTTGCCGAGATAGTCGTCATCGACAGCGGTGTGGGCATCGCGCTCGAAGACCAGGCACGAATCTTCGAACGCTTCTACCGCGTTGATCCTTCACGCTCGAGAGAAACCGGTGGAACCGGTCTCGGTTTGTCGATCGTCAAGCACATCGCGCTGAATCACGGCGGAGACATTTCGGTCTTCTCGAAGCCGGGCCTCGGCAGCACCTTTACACTCACCCTTCCCCTAACCGCAACGAGTAAGGAAATCGAATGACAAAGATTCTGGTTGTAGAGGACGAAGTAGGATTTCGCGATCCACTGGTTTACCAGCTCAAAAAAGAGGGTTACGAGGTCTGCGAAGCGGTCGATGGCGAAGAAGCTCTGAGTCAGTTCAAGGCCGAATCTCCAGATCTGATTCTGCTCGACTTGATGCTGCCAAAAATCAACGGCAACGATGTCTGCCAGATGATTCGCAAAACTTCGAATGTTCGCATCATCATGCACAGCGCAAAAGAGAGCCCATTCGACAAGGTGCGCGGTCTTGAAATCGGGGCCGACGACTATGTCACCAAGGGCACCGAAACCGCAGAGCTGTTTGCCAGAATCCGCGCGGTTCTTCGCAGGGGAGTTGACCCTCAGGTTGAGGTTGGCAACGTGCTCGAGGCTGGTGGGGTGCGCATGGATGTCGAGCGCCACGAGGTCGAGGTGAAC
>JBEAWS010000059.1:0-3015 GCA_041160185.1 Actinomycetota bacterium | reverse complement strand
CACTTATTGCACTTCCGGCGCTGCTCGCACTTTTGGGTGATCGAGTCAACAATTTGAGGTTGGGTCGCAAAAAGAATGTGCCAAAAACCAAGGATGACGGTTTCTGGGGCTCGACGGCCCGGTTCGTGATGAAGCGGCCACTGGCCATTTCGTTGGTTGCCCTCATCGGTCTCGGTGGCCTCATGTCGCTCTCGGGCAACATTCAATTCGGTCAGGTAGACGATCGAGTGTTGCCGAAAACCAGCAATTCGGTTGAGGCCAACGACGTCATTCGCGAGCGATTCAGCGGTCGCGAGGCCAGCCCGGTTGAAATTCTGGTCAAGGGCGCCTCGAGCGAGGATGTTCTCGATTATGTTGTTGCACTGTCGAAGCTGCCCGACATTACTCGCGTTCAGAGCTCGGCCGGCATCGCACAGGATGGCATCATCGACCAGGGCTACGCGCCGATGTTCTCGAGCTATGCGCAAAACGGCTATCAGCGAATTCAGGCCATTCACGATGTTGAACCGCGATCAATCGCCGGTCAAGAGCTCACCGCAGATATTCGCAAGGTCAAACTCGACAGTCACAAAGTTCTAATTGGTGGCATCGCGGCGAGCTACACCGATTCGCAAGACGGCATAGTCGAGCAGTTGCCAACCGTTGCAATCTGGATTCTTGCCTTCACTTTGATTTTGATGTTCCTCTTCACCGGATCGGTGCTTCTGCCAATCAAAGCCGTTTTGCTAAACATTCTTTCTCTAGGCGCAACCTACGGTTTCCTAACTTGGGTGTTCATCGACGGCAACCTAAAGTGGTTGCTCGGCGACTTTATAGTCACCGGGACGGTTGACACATCGTCAATCGTTTTGATTGCGGTTGTCGTCTTTGGTTTGTCGATGGACTACGAACTCTTCTTGCTTAGTCGCATAAAAGAGCAGCATGATGCTGGAATGTCTACGATTGACTCAGTTGCAGTAGGGCTTCAACGCTCGGGTCGAATCATCACTGCAGCAGCTCTCGTGCTGGCACTCTCGTTCGTTGCCTTCGCAACATCCGGTGTGACCATCATGAAGATGCTCGGGCTTGGCATTGCATTTGCGATTCTGTTAGATGCGACAATCATCCGTGCGCTTTTGGTGCCAGCGCTGATGAGGCTGTTTGGCGACCTCAACTGGTGGGCGCCTAAGTGGATGAAAGCGATTTATCGCAAGCTTGGGCTAGACCACTAGATCCAGCCGAAGCGCGCGCGAACCACGTGTACCTGACTGAGGTGCTTTGCGCTGAGCTGCCCCTGACCAACTCGAACCACGAGTGCTAGCAGGTGCTTGCCCGCGGCCTCAACCGGCTGCTGCAAAATGCTCTCTATTTCGGCACCGAGTTCTGGGTATTGCTGCTCAAAGCGTCTAAACCTGTCGAGGTTGTCTTCTTTGGCTTCTGTGCCAGGCAGCGGCTTGACCCAGGCCCGCATGAAGCCGAGTGCACGATTCAGGCAGTAGCTGCGAATGAACTGCCCCGCAATGATGGCCTCGCCCCTGCGTGCCCGACCGATTCCAATCAGCATTTGGCCCAGAAACACCTCAAACTCGGTATCGAAGTCGTAGGGCTTTGGCTTGCTGCGAGTGGCGATAGCTGCCATGCGTTCGCCGATGCTGGCTCGGTCAAGCGTCACGTTGTAGGCGTTAGCGCCGGCCTGATCAAGTTCGCTGTCGTCGAAGACGGCGAATTCAAGCACTTTTCCGTTGGAGTAGACAACCTTTAGTCCGTGATCGGTTTCGCGAGGGCGCATGACGATGTCCTCGAAGTCGGGTAACCAGCTGAGGTCTTGACGAAGGTTCTCGGCTGATCCGTTGAGTGTGACCACATAGAAGTCGTGGTCACTCCACTCGTCAACGCGGCCTAGGTCGGCGGCCGAGCCAACCATGACCAAGCCGATGACCTCGTCGCGTTTCGCGAGTGAGTCGCGCAGGCGATTCGAATAGTCAACGAATTCTTCGAGCAGCTGGGATGAGTTCATGGCACTAAATCTAGGCGGTAATCTTGAGCCATGCTTATGTCAGACCGCGATATTCGCGCATCAATTGAAGCCGGACAAATTGGCCTCGAGCCACTCGACATGTCTTTGTTGCAGCCATCATCTTTCGATGTGCGCATCGATCGCTTCTTCAGACTCTTCGACAACCACAAGTACGCATACATCGACCCTGCGGAGCCACAAGAAGAACTGACTCGCTTTATCGAAGTTGCGCCTGATGAGCCATTTATTCTTCACCCCGGTGAATTTGTTCTCGGGTCAACCTACGAGTTTGTGAAGTTGCCCGACAACATCGCAGCGCGACTCGAGGGAAAGAGCTCTCTCGGTCGCCTAGGCTTAGTAACCCACTCAACAGCAGGCTTCGTTGACCCAGGATTCAACGGGCACGTCACACTCGAGCTTTCAAACATGGCTACTCTGCCGATTAAACTTTGGCCGGGCATGAAGATCGGGCAACTCTGTTTCTTCCAGCTCAGTTCACCTTCAGAGACACCGTACGGTTCTGCAAAGTATTTGAACCGTTACCAGGGTCAGCGCGGGCCAACTGCCTCTCGCTCATACATGAACTTTCACCGTACCGACGTGGGCAACGAGCCCCTCGAGCAGTAAGCCTTAAAAGAAAAATGCCCACCAGCGACGGTGGGCATTTTTGCTTTGAGCTACTTCTCTTCTAAGACCTCAGGGCGCGGGTGCACTCGGGTCAGCAAGAACAGACCGACAATCAAGATGATCATCAGACCCCAGATGCCCCAGATGGTGTTGTTCTCTCCGCCCACAAACACGGCGGCGATTGTGATTGAGAGGGTCCACATAGCACCAGACATGAAGCTCACGGCACGACCGGTGAATTGGTAAAGCCCGAAGACCTCACCTTCGCGACCGGTGGGAGTGAACCTAGAAACGAAGGTTCTGCTCGACGCTTGGGCTGGGCCAACGAATAGGCAGAGCGCGAGGCCACCAATCCAGTAGGTGATTACGCCGTAGTCGTAGAAGAAGAACAC
>JBEAWS010000022.1:0-6417 GCA_041160185.1 Actinomycetota bacterium | reverse complement strand
CGGCAGCAGCCCAAGATCCGGCGGTTCTTGCCGACCCGAACAACGTTGAGTTCTTGCAGTCACTAGCCGAGGGCGGGGGTTCGTCGCTCGGAGACCAGCTCAAGACCGACTCATCGTTCTTGAACAACATCGACCCACGATTGGCCAGACCCTTCGAGGTCGGGTTCGCCGAGTCGGCCGTGCAGGTGTTCGTTTGGGGTTCGGTCGCCGTCGCGATTGCCTTTGTGCTCTCGTTTTTCATCAAGGCACCACCTCTGCGAGAGACGTCGGCGGCACAAGAAGCAGCTGCGGCCGCGGCCAACCACTAGTGCCAGCAAATCAACAGCCAACCCACCGGGGTTTTCGCTTAGCATTGACTAACACGGGAGTTCGGTGCAACCGATCTGAGAGGAAGACTTTTAGTCTTCGACCGTCACACCTGATTTGGGTAATGCCAGCGCAGGAAGACCTCTAACCCGTGCCCGTTCAACAGAAAGGGCACGTCAGTGCAAAAGCTATTTAGAAAACTTGCAATTCTTGTAATTTCAATTCTTGCGGCAACCTCGTTGGCTTCATGCGCAAGCCAGCCAGCCAGCAACGAAGTCACTGTTGTGGTTCACGACAGCTTTGTTATCTCGGATGAACTTCTCGACGAGTTCAAAGATCAAACTGGCACAACTGTAAGAATTGTTCGCGCCGGTGATGCGGGTGCGATGACGAATAAGTTGATCTTGACCAAAGACCAACCGATTGCCGACGCGGTCTATGGCATCGACAACATCTTTGCCGGCTTGGCGGCCGCTAACGGAATCATCGATGGCTCGCTCACCGCGATTAACTATGGCGATGTGTGCATGAACTACGACCGACTTTGGTTCTCAAAGAACGAACAAGCCGCGCCAGCGAACATCCAAGATTTGATCAAGCCGGAGTTCAACGGACTCACCGTTGTGCAGAACCCCAACACATCATCAAGCGGTTTGGCGTTTCTCGCGGCAACAGTTGCGGTGTTCGGCGAACGCGGATTCAAGTCTTACTGGCAGCAACTGAAAGACAACAACGTGAAGGTCACGGCTGGATGGGAAGACGCATACTTCACCGATTTCAGCGGCTCGAGTGGCAAGGGCGCTTACCCGATTGTCTTGAGTTACTCTTCTTCGCCGGCAGCCGAGGTGCGTGAAGATGGTTTGAGCCAGACGGTGGCCTTGCTAGACAGTTGCTACCGACAGACCGAATTTGCTGGCGTGCTAGCCAAGGCAAAGAACAAGAGTGCGGCTCAGGAGTTCGTTCAGTTCTTGCTATCGCAGTCTTTTCAGTCGACGTTAGCTGAGTCGATGTATGTCTACCCGATCGATTCGTCGGTGGCCTTGCCAGAGGCGTGGCAGGAGTTTGCCCCGGTGACTTCTAAGCCGGTTGGTGGCGAGCTCAACCTGAACGCTAATCGAGAGTTCTGGTTGAAGACATGGTCAGACATCTTCGCCGGCTAGCACTCTGGGCTGCGCCGACGGCGTTCATAGCGGTTCTGTTTTTCTGGCCGCTGGCCAGCATTGCGGGTGCGGGCTTTAGCCCTGGCTGGTTTGAAGATTTGGCTCGGCCCGAGTTTCAAGGGGCGATTTGGTTCACCATTTGGCAGGCGCTGGTTTCAACTCTGCTGTGCTTGGCAATCGGCCTGCCGATCGCGTTCGTGCTCTACAGAAGAAGATTCTTTGGTTCAAAACTGCTGCGAACAATTCTTGTAATTCCATTTGTTTTGCCGGCAATTGTCGTTGCCATTGCGCTTACTGACTTTAGGCAACTTCTGGCAGGTTCGACAATTCTTGTAATTCTGATTGCTCACGTTTTCTTGAACATAGCTCTCGTGGTGCGAGTGGTTGGCCCCGCCTGGGCTTCGATTGATCACGAAACCGACGAGGCAGCAGAACTAGACGGCGCAAACGGAATCAAGAAGTTCTTCTTTGTTACCACCGCGCAGTTGCGACCAGCGTTGGTGTCGTCTGCCGCTCTCGTGTTTCTTTTTTGTGCCACTAGCTTTGCAACCGTGCTCAGTCTCGGCGGTGGTCAGGTCAGGTCGATAGAGACTGCAATCTACTTTGCATTGACCCAGCGGCTCGATTTGCAGACGGCTGCGGCTCTCGCGCTTGTGCAGACCCTAATCACCGTTGCTGCCTTTGCACTCTCGAGAAAGTTCTCTGATTCGGCGTTCATAGTTGAGTTGACCTCTGAGGAGACCAACAGCAAACCAATCGGTCGACGTGACATTCCGATTCTGCTCTTTTCGCTTTTCGCTATCTTCGCGCTTTTTGTAATTCCAATCGCTTCGCTTTTTGTGAAGGCTTTCACGCGCGCGGGCGAGTTCAGCCTGAAGGCGTTTGCAGATCTCGCGGGCTATGGAGCGCGCAACATTCTTGACATAACGGTGTTTGAAGCGGCGGCCAACTCACTCAGAAATGCCGTTGTCGCCGCGAGCATCGCCGTTGTCTTCGGTGTCTTGATTGCCTGGTTGCTAACGCAAACCAAGAGTCGCTGGCCCGATCTGATTTTTGCGCTGCCGCTGGGCATCTCAAGCGTGGTGCTCGGCTTTGGCTACCTGATTACCTTCGGCGGCGAACCGCTTGCGCTAAGGCAGAGCTGGTTGGTGGTGCCGCTGGTGCAGGCGCTCATCACGATGCCGCTGGTGGTGCGCATTACCTACTCGGCGCTGGCGACTCTCGGCAAAACCACTCGCGAAGCGGCTTCGAACGCCGGAGCAGGCACCTGGCAGATTTGGCGGTTCATCGAGACCCCGAACATTCGCCCCGCAATTGCAACGGCCCTGGGGTTTGCACTGCTGTCGTCGATCGGTGAGTTTGGTTCATCTGTGCTGCTCGCCTACTCAGACCAAGCCACGTTGCCGGTGGTGTTGATGCGCTTGATTTCTCGACCGGGTGAGCAAAACTACGCGATGGCGATGGCCACCAGCGTCTTAATTATTTTGCTCGTGGTTGCCTTGGTTGCAGCTAGCGAACTAGCTCGAAGTCGACGCCGACGCTCTCCAGCCGCTTAGTGATGACTTCGATTGACTCGGGATTCTGGTCAATCAGAATGAAACGCCTGCCGAGTGAAGCCGCTACCGCTCCCGTGGTGCCAGAGCCTGCGAAAAAGTCGAGCACGATATCGTCTTTGCGCGATGACGCCTGAATGATTCGTCGCAGAATTCCCTCGGGCTTTTGGGTCGGGTATCCCGTTTTCTCTTTGCCGGTCGGCGAAACAATTGTGTGCCACCAAACATCGGTTGGCAATTTGCCGCGGGCAACTTTTTCGGGCGTGACTAATCCTGGCGCCATGTATGGCTCGCGATCTACCGTCTCGCTGTCGAAATAGTAATTCTTCGCATTCTTGACGTAAACCAAGATCGTGTCGTGTTTAGCTGGCCAACGATTCTTTGCCTTGCCGCCGTAGTCGTATGCCCAAATGATTTCGTTGAGAAAGCAATCGCGACCGAAGAGCGCGTCGAGCAAAACCTTCGCGTAGTGCGCCTCGCGATAGTCGAGGTGCAGGTAGAGCGTTCCGGTTTCGTGCAGCACGCGCCAGGCTTGCTCGAGGCGCGGTTCGAGAAAACTCCAGTAGTCGGCAAACTCATCGTCGTAACTCAAGACCGTCTCACGGATGATCTCGTAGTGCTGACCCTTGAAGCCCACGCGGCCACCGGTTTCGATTCGCTTGGTTGCGGTTGTGCCACGCACCTGTTTGCGGCCGGTGTTGAACGGAGGGTCGATGTAGACCAGCTGCACCGAACCATCTGCAATAGAGTTCAGGTGAGAGAAGTTATCTCCAAAGATCAACTTGTTGGCTGGCACAAGAAAGAGATTAACAGCATGAACACCCAAGTCATTCACAACCCCGAATTGAAGCGCCACGAGATTTGGCTAGATGGCGAGAAGGTCGGCCACTCTGACTACAGCGTGCGCCTTGGCGAACTGCACCTGGTGCACACCGAGGTTGACCCAACTCACCGCGGCAAGAACCTAGCGGGCATCATGGTCGAGAAGCAGCTTGCTGACATCCGTGAGAATTTTGACGCCAAGGTTGTGCCGGTCTGCTCATACGTGGTGAAGTACTTCGAAACTCACCCCGAGGTTCAAGACCTGTTGCTCAACCCTATTGATCAGGCGGCTGCAGCCTGCCAAATCAAACCAAAAGACAGCTAAGCGCTAGCCTGCAACGACGTTTCTAGCCAGGCGACCAAGTCGGTTAGCACTTCGTCTTTGTTGAGTTCATTGAAAACTTCGTGTCTGGCCTCTGGGTAGATAATCATCGTCACGTCTTGAACTCCCGCTCGCCTGAAAGCTTTCAGCAACATAGTGTTGCCGCGTTCTGCGCCTAGCGGATCTTCACTGCCGGCAATCAGCAGAATTGGTAGGTCACTCGGCAGGTTGCGACTTGGCAAGCTCACCAAACCGGCAACATTTGCAATTCCAAAAACTTCTATTGCTGTTTCACCGAAGCACAGCGGGTCTTTCACAAAGGCCTCGCCGACTGTTCTGTCGCGCGATAACCACTCCATGGTTGTCTTGTTGGGTGTCTTGTCCCACTTCTTGTTGAATCCAGAGGTTGGTGCAACACCTGGCAACATCAAAGTCGAACCGCTAAGCACAACACCGGCATAGGTGTCTGTGTGTTGATTCAGAATCTTTTGCGCAAGCATCGAACCCCAGCTGTGTCCGAGCAGAAACAAATCGAGATTCGGCAACTCGCGTTGAATCAATTCGGTCAGTTCGAAAACCTGATTCGCGGTTGCCTTCATGCCACCTTTGCCCAGGTTTCCCATGCGCTTGATCTCGGCTCGCTCAATCATGCTTTTGCCGGTTTGACCGTGCCCACGGTGATCGTCGGCATAAACGCTGAAACCCGCGCGATTCAGTCGGGCAGCCACGTGCCCATAACGGAGTGCGTGCTCGCCTAATCCGTGAGCGATTTGAACTACCGCACGGGGTTCGGCCACCGGCCACTCGTAGAAAGTGATTTCGACGCCTTGGGCATCAACGAAGTTGCGAACTAGAGGAAGTGCAGTCATGGGCTAAGACTAGACCTTGGGTTTGACGGCCTCGGCTTATTGCCAGAGGCTAGGTGCTGCCTCTTTCACACGGGGTAACAGCGAGCTCTTGGCCCAGTCGGCCACCCACTTTGGCAAAGCCGGGCGCTCGCCCTGAAAGTCGATGGCCTCGAGCACCTCGGCAGGGCTCACGATTCCGCGCGGGTTCTTGAGAAAACGAATTCGCACAATGGCACGGGCATAGATCTCGCCTTTGACCACAAAGCGCTGCTCGAAGTAGAAGGCCTCGTCGTCCCAGCCGACGACCTTGGTTTCTAGGTCAAAGAGCTGCCAGGGAGTTAGCGACTTTCGAAATGTGATGTTCGAAGCCACCACCACCGGATACCACTTGCGCGCTTTCCACTGCGGCCAGAGATTGCTGCGCATCGCTTGGTCGTAGCGACCAATGTCGAGCAGGGTAAGAAAAATGCCGTTATTCATGTGCATGTAGATGTCTAGGTCGGTTGGCCAAACCCTGAAGGTTCGAGTTGCCACCGCACCGAGTTCAAGTTTCGAACGCGAGCGCCAAGACAGCGACTGCCAAAGCAGTCGTAACCACATGTTCAATTTGCGATTACCAGATGGTGACGCGTTGTGATTCGTCTAGCCACAACTTGTCGCCAGGCTTCACATCGAAGGCCTCATAGAACGAATCGAGGTTGCGAACAATCTGGTTGCAACGGAATTCGTTCGGTGAGTGCGGGTCGGTTGCGAGACGCTGAATCACGATCTCGTCGCGACCCTTTCCGCGCCAGGCTTGACCCCACGACAAGAACAAACGCTGTGCGCCGGTGTAACCGTCGATCAGTTCTGGCTCTTTGCCGTTCAACGAATTCATGTATGCCTTGTAAGCGATCGACAGTCCGCCAAGGTCACCGATGTTTTCACCGATGGTGAGTTCACCGTTTACCTTGTGTGAGTCGTCGAGCTGCGCAGGAGAAAGTTCTGCGTACTGATCGATGAGGTTCTTGGTGCGCTTCTCGAAAGCCGCGCGGTCTTCGTCGGTCCACCAAGACTGCAACGCGCCATCACCGTCATACTTCGAACCCTGGTCGTCGAATCCGTGACCGATTTCGTGACCGATAACAGCACCGATCGCGCCGTAGTTGATTGCGTCGTCGGTGTCGAGGCTGAAGAACGGAGGCTGCAGAATCGAAGCCGGGAACACGATTTCGTTGAAGCCCGGGTTGTAGTAGGCGTTTACCGTCTGCGGAGTCATGAACCACTCGTCGCGGTCGATTGGAGAACCAATCTTGGCAACCTCAATGTTGGTCACGAAAGCAGCCACGCGGCGCATGTTGCCAACCAGGTCGTTGCGGTCAATCGCTAGGTTCGAGTAGTCACGCCACTTCACCGGATAACCGATC
>JBEAWS010000011.1:0-3985 GCA_041160185.1 Actinomycetota bacterium | reverse complement strand
CTCGGTTGGAGTGCGTCGACGGTTTCGGCCTCAGCGCTCCTCTCGTCGTCTTTGCCTGCCGAACAGAAAACCAACGTTCAGGGCATGAGCGATTCGCTGATGAATCTATCCGGGGCATTGGGTGGCGCAGTCGCCGGATCAATCATGGCTGCTCTAATGTTTGTGGGCCTCAACCTTTCGGCAATGGCGCCGGTCAGCCTGATCTTGATTTTCACCGGATTGACTCTGCTGCGTGGCCGACGAGAGAGCCGGTCGAAAAACGCCACCGAGCTCGAGAACCCGACCACCCCATACATGTAATTGGGGTTGACCGGGCCGAATGTGCAATTCGCTCCCGAGACGAATCATCGAGAGCGAACTTGTGACCCCAGCGGGATTCGAACCCGCGCTACTGCCGTGAGAGGGCAGCGTCCTAGGCCGCTAAACGATGGGGCCGTTGCGACAACCTTGATAATCTACCACAGCGCAAAAGCCACTGCCAGAGCGAAGTTTGGCTAGGCCACAGGCTTCGGGCCGAGAATCTGAAGACCACCGGCCATCACTGAAATCTTGAGCGGTGAGTGACCCGCGGCCTCGCCGTCGGCAAAGGCTGGGGTGAGACCCGAGTCGATCTCGACATTTTTTACGCGAACAATTTCAACCGCCGGGTGATCTACGTGACCGCCGGTGTAGACGCTCGGAAAAATCTTGACCAGTTCGCGACGCGAAATCTTGTGCACGATAAACAGGTCTAGCTCGCCGTCGTCTGGCTTGGCCTCGGGAGTTACCTTCATGCCACCGCCGTAGCAGTCAACGTTGGTCACTGCGCAGAGCATGGCGTCAATCTCGTGATACTCGCCGTCGACAACCATTTTGTAGCGAAGCTTCTTGAACGCGGCAAGCTCGCGAAACATTGCAAACTTGTAGCGCGATGGCCCCTTCGGAAACTTCCACTTGTTCGCGCGAGCATTTACCAGGGCGTCGAAACCAGCCGAGATTGAGCCAAAGAAAAAGAAACGGCCCTTGTCGTTTTCAACCAGACCCACGTCAACGCTTCGAGTGAGGCCCAGATGATCGGCAGCAATCTGCGTTGCCCAAACCACATCGTCAATCGGAAGCCCTAGCGCGCGAGCCGAGTCGTTTCCGGTTCCGCAGGCGATGATTCCGAGCGGCAGCTTTGCATCGGTCACCAGGTTTACTCCGAGGTGAACCATGCCATCGCCACCGGCAACAACTAACGAGTCGATCTGCTGGTGAGCAATCGCCATGCGAGCTTTAGCTTCGGCCTCTTCGATGCTGCGCGAAGTGAAGTCAACGACGTCGACGCCTAGACGTTCGAAGGTTGCGGTGATCATCGGGTATTGGGCGCGACCATTACCCCTACCGGCGGTTGGGTTGACGATCAGTCCAACAGCCATGAATTACCTCATCGTCTAAGCAGTTGAGCGTTCGCCGCCACAACTATGGTCGAGAGCGACATTAGCACTGCACCTAGGGCTGGCGATAGCACGAAGCCGAAGCCCGCAAAGGCGCCCGCTGCCAGAGGAATCGCAACGACGTTGTATCCAGCGCCCCAAATGAGGTTTTGAATCATCTTCGAGTAGGTTCTGCGGCTCAGCGAAATGGCCTGAGAGACTCCGGCCGGGTCGCTAGAGACCAACAGCAAGCCGGCCGACTCGATGGCAACATCGGTGCCCGAGCCGATCGCGATGCCAACTTCGGCCTGCGCCAAAGCCGGGGCGTCGTTCACGCCGTCACCAACCATCGCAACCCGCTTGCCCTGCGCCTGCAACTTCTTGACCAGTTCACTCTTCTGCTGCGGCAGCACTTCGCCGTAAACCTCGGTGATGCCAAGCTTCGCACCGACCGATTCGACAACGCCCTGTGCGTCACCCGAAAGCAAAACCACGTGCTTGCCGAGTCGCTGAATGTCGCGAACGGCATCGGTGGCTGATTCACGCATGTTATCGCCAATCGAGATGTAACCCATAAGCACAGACTCGCTAAGTACATAAACGACAGTTCTGCCGAGCTGGTTTTCTTCGTGGGCGCGCAGCAGGTCATTTGCCGAGAGCGTGAGATTGCGAGAAGTCAGCAAGCCGGGGCCACCGACGGTAACCACGGTTGCGCCAACTCTTGCGGTCACGCCGATGCCAGGAATCGTTCTGAAGTCTTTGGCAGGCAAAACTTCGAGATGTTCGGCTTGCGCGACAATTGCGCGGCCGAGCGAGTGCTCGGAATACTTTTCAACCGCAGCGGCAAGAGCTAACATCTCGTTCGAGTCGTTGCGACCCTCAACCGAATAGACGCCCGCGACTTTGCGCTTGCCTTCGGTTAGGGTTCCGGTCTTGTCGAACACAACAACGTCAACGTTTCGTAGCGCTTCAAACGACTTGCGATCGCGAATGAGCAGACCGCTCTTCGCAGCCTTGCTTGAGCTGATTGAGGTAACCAGCGGAATCGCAAGGCCGAGCGCGTGCGGGCAGGCGATTACCAAAACGGTAACCACGCGCTCGAGCACGAAGTCGGCGGTTGGGTCGGCCAGCAGTGGCCAGAGCACCGCGGTGAGCGCTGCCGCAACCGTTGCCACATAGAACAGCCAGCCGGCAGCGCGGTCTGCGAGCCGCTGGGTCTTTGACTTAGAGGCCTGCGCCTCGGCCACCAGGCGCATAACACCGGCAATCATCGTGTCGCCACCCACCTTGGTGATGCGAATGGTTAGGGTTCCTTCGCCGAGCGCCGAGCTGGCACCGTTGATGGTGCCGGCAACCACCGAGTCGCCCACACTCTTGCGAACCTCGCGCGACTCTCCGGTAACCATCGATTCGTCGATGTCGCTTGAACCTTCGACCACCTCGCCGTCGGCGGCAATTGCACTGCCCGGGCGCACCAAAATCAAGTCGCCAACCTTGAGAAGTGCGGTTGCCACATTCTTGATTTGTTCGCCCTGAATTAGATCTGCGGTGGCTGGCACGAGTTTCGCCAACTCCCCAACCGCATTCTGCGCGCGCATGATTGAGTTCATCTCAATCCAGTGGCCGAGCAACATAATCGAAATCAGCGCTGCGAGCTCCCACCAGAAATCCATGCCGGCCCACTCGATGCCGAGGGTCTGCACAATTGTGATAAACGAGCTGTAGACAAACGCAACGATGATGGCCATCGCAATCAACGCCATCATTCCTGGCTGGCGTGCTTTGATTTCTTGCCATCCGGTCTTCAAGAAAACGCGACCGCCGGTGAAGAATAAAATCACACCCAAAACCGCTGGGATGTATTCGCTGCCGAAGAACACCGGCATCGGGTAACCGAGCAACTGGTGAACCGTCATCGAGAAATACATGATTGGCAAAGTTAGAACTAGCGACCACCAGAACTGTTTCTTAAAGTCACCGTGTCCTGAATGATCGTGACCCGAGTGATCGTGACCGGCATGACCAGAGTGATCGTGCATGTCGTGACCCGCGTGCATCGAGTGATCGTGTGCCCCGCCGGCAACTACTGGGTCGTGTGAACCGCCGGTTGCGCAGCAGTTGTGACCCTGCTGAATTTCGTTGACCAGGTGGTGCTTCTGATCACACTTGCATTCGTTCGGTGGGCAGTGGCACTCGCCGCCAGGGTTGTGATCGCAGACACACATAACTGGGTTTGGTGAATGTGCCTCGCACTTGTGATCAGACATTAGCCCTGGTCTCCTCGGTTATTGAGTTCGTAGATTTTTGAAAGTTCCTCTTGGGCGGCAGTAATCTGCGCCGGGTCGCCCGAAGCCATCATGTGTGCGATGTGGGTCTTGATGTGGTTTTCAGCAACCAGCTTGTTCACCGAACCGAGGGCCTTCTGCGCGGCTAGCGACTGGGTGATGATGTCCATGCAGTATTCCTCATCGTCTACCATCTTCTTTAGGCCACGAATCTGACCTTCGAGAATGCTGAGTCTGTGCTGCAAACGCTTCTTAATGTCTGGTTCCATGTGCCTATAATACCCCTAGGGGGTACTGCTCGTGAAA
>JBEAWS010000067.1:0-2832 GCA_041160185.1 Actinomycetota bacterium | reverse complement strand
ACCCACTGCCGTGCGAGATTTATTGTCATTCGCTCACCGATCCGAGCATTCTCGGTGCCGAGTTGCAGACGAGCGGGGCACAAACCCTGACAGTGTTTGCCCTGCACACCCCCCACTCACTGCTGAAAGGTCGCGACAACGACGCGATGCGCGATGCCTTCGAGCAAGCCGTAATTGCCTCGATCAACTCGGTGGTCGACGAAGACATCCGTGATTTGTTGCTAACCGACACCGATGGCATGCCTTGCATCGAGACCAAGACCACGCAAGATCTCGAGGATGCCCTGGGCTTGCCTGGCGGAAACATCTTTCACGCGCCACTCAGTTGGCCATTCGTCGCAAATACCGAACCGCTCGAAACACCCGATCAACGCTGGGGCGTCGACTCTGGCGAGGCTGGCATCTTGTTCTGCGGCTCAACCGCCAGACGCGGCGGTGCGGTGAGCGGTATCGCCGGGCACAACGCGGCCATGGCCGTCATCGAGTCACTTGAAACCTCAAGAAGCCACTAACCAAGTCCAGCGAAGACACAGACAAGCCCGCTAAGTTCAGAACTATGAGCCAGTTTTTTGACACCATCGGCGGATTACCGCTTCACCCACTCGCAGTTCATGGTGCCGCGGTGTTGATTCCACTTTCGGCACTGGCCCTAGTGCTACTGGTGTTTGTTGCAAAGTGGAGAAAGGCATACCTACCTCTCACAATTGGAGCATTAGGTGTTTCTGTAGTGCTTGCATTTGTTGCAAAGCAGTCGGGTGAGGCTTTGGCTGCACGCGTTGGAAATCCGGGTGAACATCAAGAACTTGGCGATCTGTTGCTTCCAGCATCGATTGGTTTATTCTTGCTCGGTCTGGCATTTTTCTTCTTGAACAAATCGACTAAGCCCAAGTGGATTTTGCAACTTGCCGGCGCATTGTCAACTGTCGCAGTTGTCGGAGTTGTAATTCTTTCGGTTATGGTCGGACACTCGGGTGCCGAAGCTACCTGGAAAAACAGAATTGCGGCACCAACCCCAAGTGCGATTGCGACTGCAGATTCGGCAATAAGTTTCGCTGAAGTTCAAAAACACAATTCGGCCAATGATTGCTGGACAGTCATCAAGGGGCAGGTTTATAACCTCACTTCTTACGTCAATAATCACCCAGGCGGTGCAAGTTTGATCGAAGCCATTTGTGGCATGGATGGAACGTCGTCTTTTGTTGGCCAGCACGGTTCGGCTAGCAAACCTAACGATGTTCTCGCGGGTTTCGCCATCGGCCCACTTGTCTCCGGTGACAAAGTTTCTGAAGCGCCAATTGGCGAAGAGGGCGACGACGACTAACGCGGCATGAAAAAACCCGGTCCTCGTGAGAAGGGAGCCGCCTAAACGGTGATGTGCGACAGCACATCACGGCGGCGAACCCGCCGAACTTTCGGCGGGTTTTCGTGCGCTTGGAGAGACTCGAACCCCCCAACCTTCTGATCCGTAGTCAGATGCTCTATCCGTTGAGCTACAAACGCTTAGAGTTTCTAGCATCCAAATACATCTTGGTGAATTGTTGCGGATTCAAAAGCGATACAGCCCAGCCGAGTGTTCCCATATCGGCCTTATCTAAGGACTTGAAACGGACACAAGACTTGCCCATGTCCAGCTTTTTGCCACTGCGCTCCCAGCGCTGGTGGAACTCTGTAGTGAGTTCTTTGGATGCATATATCGAGGAGAGATAAAACGAAATGTGATTCTTCTGGCTTGCCAGTGCAACTGCAGCTAGAGGTTGGTCGTTATAGGTCGGCCCGGAGATTTCTAAAGGGACCTGGAAGACAATCATCCCCCAGGCCATTACCTCGTCGAAGCCCTGCGGCAGGTTTTTTCTTATCAAGACCAGGAGTTCGGATATCTCTCGCCGTCTAGGCTCTTGCAATTCTGCGAGATACTCATCGACAGTAGAAGCAGGAGACGAAACCATGATCTTCCAGCCCTTTCCGCAATTCACTGTATTGGATAGTCCTAGAAAGTAAAAAACCCGAGAAGTTGTGAAGACTTCTCGGGTTTAGTGCGCTTGGAGGGACTCGAACCCCCAACCTTCTGATCCGTAGTCAGATGCTCTATCCGTTGAGCTACAAACGCGTAGTGGTAAGTAACTTAGCCTAGCCGAGCGTTACGCAGCACTCAACCCTAGTTGTGCCTACTCGAAGTTTCACTCGTCAGTTTTGTTCGCCTTAGCCCCGTCAGGCCAGGCCACCACGCAAACTTTATTGCCCGATTTATCCGCAAGAATCCACCAAGAAGGTGCGTGTGACCCATCGACCACTACGCCACCGGCTTTTACCGCTGCCTCAACTCGCGCCTCGGCGATTTCTTTTGAAAGCGAGACATCGAGGTGCATGGCGTGGCGAAGCGCTTTGCCCTCATCTATGTCTTGCATCCAAACCGTCGAGCTCACTCCTAGCGGGTCGATCGCGTTGTCATCGAGCATCGGGTCGTAACCGAGCACAGCTCGCCAAAACTTCAGGTCGATGGCATCAGGCTTAGCCGCTATTGCAACCTGAACTTCTTGAACCTGCTCTGGCGCAGCGACAGCACCCATTGCCCGAGCAATTTCAGAAATTTCTCTCGCGATGTTTATGTGATGCGGTTCGATTTTCCAGGTCTCTCGGGTTAAGCGAACTGTTAGTCGGTTAGCAACAATTGCCAACTGGATGTTTGTCGACTCAAGCTCTGGCACTTGGGCGACAGCGCGCGCGAGTTCGGCTGCGTCTGCAAGGTTTGCGGTTAGAAAGACGGCAGTCGGGCCGCCGTGCAGCACTACCCAATCGTCAATGCCATCTGCCTCGAGAAATTCGCGCCAGTGC
>JBEAWS010000056.1:0-4919 GCA_041160185.1 Actinomycetota bacterium | reverse complement strand
GCTTTAGTTTTGAAGCCTTGCATTCAGGGCAGCTGAAAGCGAGATTCTGGGCGTTGCACCATCGACACCTTGGCATTGAGTTTGCGTCGATCCATATCGGCCCGTGGCATCGATTGCAGAGCGCTCTAGTCGAACAGCCTTCGCAGTAAGCCGTGCGCGCTACTCCCCTCGAACTAACTTGAACGAGCACAACACCAGTCTCTAGACCCTCACGGATGGCCTGCCAAGCCAGAGTTGAGACTCGTGCGGTGGTTTCGTCGAAGGCAACCTTCGGAGGTGTGAACTCGCTATCGACCTCTTGAAGAAAGCCAAGGTCAACGAGTCGCTGCACCTCGGTGCTTCGAGCGTGTGAAACAAACAGCATCGAGCAGTTGTCAACCGACTGCCTGACCAGCGCGGTGTCGCGAGCATGCAGGTATGGGCTTTGCTGATCTTGAAAATTGCGATCGCCGTCGTCGAACATGGCGATCAGCCCAAGGTTTTGAAGTGGCGCGTAGGCGGCAGAGCGCGAACCAACAACCAGATGCGCACCCTCGGTCAAACATTTCAAGTACGCCGCATACCTAGCCGAACCGGTCTGCTCACTAGAGAAATCGACAAGACTCTCGGCCAGAGCAGAGCCCAAGATTGCCTCCTTGACTCGGTCTTGGTCTCTGTAGTCAGGCACCAAGACGATTACGCTAAAGCCCTCTTCAAGCGTTTTCTTGGCTGCACCGAGCAGGGCTTCCACCCATTGCGGAAGCTTGTTCGCCACGAAGTCGCTGTCAACCAGCGTCGGATTAGCAAGCAGGGCCTCGAGTTTTGCCTGCGCTGGTCGATTGATAACTTGAGCGGTTGCGCTGAGGGCTGCCTTCTCTACTCTCACGAAGCGATGAGCGACTGCAGTAGACAAGAGATCGCCAAGGGTGGATGCCTGTCGATCGGCTAAAGCGCGCAGAAGTCTATACAGGTTGCTGGGCAGTATCGGAAGCGGTGAAACCAGCTCGGAAAGCTCTGCCAGTTTTCCTACGAACTCACTTGAGTCAGCAACCTCAACTACGTAGCCATCGATTTTCTGTTTGCTTCGCCCAAAGGGAACCCGCACACGAACCCCAGGTGCTAAATCCTGCTGTAGTTCATCGCTGATTGCGTAGTCAAAGACCTTATCTAGCGAAGGAAGCGGTGAATCAAGAATGACTCGAGCAATTTTGCCCATCGTCTATAGGCCAACGGCCCGCTGAAGATCTGCGACGCAGTCGGTTCGCTCCCAAGTGAAATTCTCGAGTTCTCTTCCGAAGTGCCCGTAGCTTGCTGTCTGAGCGTAAATCGGTCTGAGCAGATTCAGCGAGTCGATTATTGCCTTAGGGCGCAGATCAAACACCTCACGGATAGCTCGCTCGATGGCCGCATCGTCGACTACACCGGTGCCGAAAGTTTCGACGTACAATCCAACCGGTTGTGCTTTACCGATTGCATAGGCAACCTGTACCTCAACGCGCTTCGCGAGCTTTGCCGCAACGACGTTTTTTGCGACCCAGCGCATTGCGTATGCGGCAGAGCGATCGACCTTCGATGGATCTTTGCCGCTGAATGCTCCGCCACCGTGTCTCGAAGCGCCGCCGTAAGTGTCGACAATGATCTTTCGGCCGGTGAGACCTGCGTCGCCCATCGGCCCACCGATGACGAAGCTTCCGGTCGGGTTTATCAAAAACTTGGTGTCACTTGTGTCTAGATTGCTCTCTGCCAGAACCGGCTCGATAACCAGTCTGCGAACGGCGTCGGCGACATCAGCCTGACTCACGCCACTTCTGTGCTGGGTTGAGACGACGATGGTCTCTGCCGTTTTAGGCACGGCACCGTCGTAGCCGACGGTCACCTGGGTCTTGCCATCGGGTCTCAAGAAGTCCACGGTGCCTTGCTTACGAACAGCAGCAAGTTTCTCGCTGAGTTGGTGAGCGAGACTGATAGCTATTGGCATATATGTTGGAGTCTCATCGGTGGCGTAGCCAAACATGATTCCTTGATCGCCAGCGCCCTGCATGTCATAGGGATCGCTTGACTTCTGCTCGCGAAGTTCTAGCCCGGCGTCAACGCCCTGCGCGATGTCGGGAGATTGCTGCCCGATTGACATCGAGACGCCACAGCTTGAACCGTCGAAACCAATGTCGCTCGATGTGTAGCCAATGTCGATGATTTTCTCTCGAATGATTTTTGGCATCTCAACGTATGCGGTTGTGGTTAGTTCGCCGGCCACGTGCACTAGTCCAGTGGTAACCATCGTCTCGATAGCCACTCTGGCCAAAGGGTCTTGCTCGAGTATCGCATCCAGAAGCGTGTCAGAAATTTGGTCGCAGATTTTGTCTGGATGACCTTCGGTCACAGACTCAGACGAAAACAGTTTCAGAGATTTCATACACTTCCCAGTATATCTAGGATCACTGACGCGACTTCGTCCTTGGAGCCATCCACAGCCTTTTCGACCCCGCTCTTAGAAAGAATCAGTACAGAATTTGAATCCGAACCGAAAACCTTTCCCTTCGAGACATCGTTAGCCACGAGCAGGTCGCAACCTTTGCTCATCAGCTTATGCGCTGCCAACTGCCTAAGTTGTGCCGAATCCTCGGTGGTTTCAGCGGCGAAACCTACGGTCTTGATCGCAAGCTTGTCTCTGCTGATTCTGGCTGTTGCCGACAAGAGAATGTCTGGGTTTGCCACGAGCTCGATGGTTACCTGTGCACCAGATACTCCGCGTTTGATTTTTTCTTCAGCAATAACCTTTGAACTGAAATCGCCGACGGCTGCAGCCATAACTAAATAGTCTGAGTCTGCTAGTCGATCCTCAACAGCGGCATTCATTTGCGAGGCAGTTTCAACCGAAACAAAGTCGACACCCAGATAGTTGACCGGCTGTATGTTTGCTCCGACCAATGTGACCTGCGCACCACGAGCAGCGGCCGCGAGAGCAATTGCGACACCTTGCTTGCCAGACGAGCGATTGCCGATGAATCTAACCGGATCTATTGGCTCCTGGGTTCCGCCTGCCGTAACCAGAAAGCGCGTGCCAGCGAAATCTTTCGGCTTTAGCAAGGCAAGAGCTGTCGCTACGATTTCTTCGGGTTCGGGCAATCTGCCGATACCCGAATCTGAACCAGTCAATCGGCCAGAGGCTGGAGGCAAAACCTTATATCCGCGTGACGAAAGCGTGGCGATATTCTGCTGAGTTGCCTCGTTGAGAAACATCTCGGTGTGCATAGCAGGAGCTAGAAGCACCGGGGCTTTGGTGGCGAGGATTGTGTTGCCGAGCAAGTCGTCGGCTAGACCAGCGGCCGTTCGAGCCAGAAATGAAGCCGAAGCTGGGGCGACGATTACCAGATCGGTTTCTTGGGCAAGTCGAATGTGTTTCACCGACTCGATGTCTGTGTAGAGATCAGGGTCGACGATGTTGTGAGACAGGGCCTCTAGGGTTGCTGTGCCAATGAAACGAAGCGCATTTTGAGTGGGCACAACTTTTACTTCGTGGCCGAGCTCGCTGAGCAGGCGAATGATTGATGCCGCCTTATAAGCCGCTATTCCCCCGGTAATCCCGAGAACTATGCGAGGCACGGCAGGGCTCGACTAGAGGGTCTTCTTGGCCAGCTTGTTCTGGTCGATCTCTTTGAGAGCGATGGTCAGCGGCTTTTCGTTGATGGTCGTGTCGACTAGCGGGCCAACTACCTGAAACAGGTGACCATCCTGAAGCGCTGAATAGTAGTCGTTGATCTGCCGTGCACGCTTCGATGCAAAAATAACGAGCTCATATTTCGAAGTGATCTCAGCGCTTGACAACAGGTTGTCAATCGATGGCGAAACGATACCTTCTAGTTTTTCTGGCATTTTTTTGGTCTCTCTGAAAAGGCGCTTAGGCGCTTAGCAATTCTACGACCGCGGTGGCACATTTGGCTACATCGTCGTTGATAATGACGTGGTCGAATTCGCTTTGGGCCTGCAACTCCTTACGAGCGGTTTCCAGGCGGGTAGCCATCTCCTCAGCATTCTCGGTGCCTCTGCCCTGCAGTCTGGCCACGAGGTCATCCCAGGATGGTGGAGCTAGAAAGACCGTGATTGCCTCGGGCATGTGGCTCTTGACCTGTCTGGCACCCTGAATGTCGATTTCGAGCAGAACATCCCTGCCCCGTTCGAGCGCTGACTGCACCGGCTGTTTCGGAGTGCCATATCGATGGGCCTTGTGAACGGTTGCGTATTCGAGCATCTGACCGCTGGCAATCAGGTCATCGAACTCTTCGTCGGAGAGAAAAAAGTAACTCTCGCCATCGATTTCGCCCTGCCGAGGCGATCTCGTGGTTGCTGAAACGCTTAGCACTATGTTTTCTGTGTCTTTCAGAATCTGCCGAACGACGGTGCCCTTACCTACCGCTGTCGGCCCGGCGATAACAAGCAATTTCGCCTTATGCACGTTTGGTTCCCTTCAGCAGTTGTTGTTTCGCTTGCACGATAGCACTTTGCAGAGCCGTCGACCCCGAAGCTAGAACGCTGCGAGAAACATTTGCAATGACTCGATCTGCAGCTGCACCGAAGAGGTCTGCTAACTCGTCAAGGCTTGCTCCCTGTGCGCCAAAACCAGGTGCAAGAATCGGTGTGTGAAGGTTGGCTTCGCTCTGCAATCTAGCGAGACCGGTTGCCGAGAGATTCAAGGTTGCACCGACTACTACTCCCAGCGAGCCAATCCTGGCGCTTGGCGAGAGGTTGACCGAATTGATGCGCTCAATGCGGTCATAAACGTCTGCCGCAACAGTCTGGTTGCCGATCTGCGCCCGTTGGAGAGTCTTTGCCTCTTCGTTTGAGGTTGCTGCCAGAACGAACAAACCCTTGCCGCGCTCCATTGCCTCGGCCATAGTTTCGGCGAGTGAGTCGACACCAAGATATGGACTAACCGTTAGTGC
>JBEAWS010000121.1:0-2836 GCA_041160185.1 Actinomycetota bacterium | reverse complement strand
ACCCGCAAGCAGAATGTGATCAGAAACGCGATCTTGCATCTTTGCAGCGTCGAGGATTAACGAAATCTGCTTGCGGATTGATTCCTGACCGATGAATTCCGACAGCGTCTGCGGTCGCAGCGACGCTTCGAAAGCAAGTTCGCTTGCCTCAGGGCTGGAGCTGGTGAGCTCGCTCACTTCTGCGAACCTAGTAATGCGAGGCACTCTCGGATGAGCTGTGCGAACGACTTGTCAGCGCGATTGCTAAGCACCTGTAACACGGCTGGCTGCGCAGCTCGTTCGGTCCAGCCCAAGCTCTGCATGGCCGCTAACAGCGAAACGGCATCAGGATTTTCGCCCTCGAACGCTTTCAACTTTCCGGCGAGAGAAATCACGATCAACTTCGCGGTCTTAGCGCCAATTCCAGGTACCTTTTCGAAAGCCGATGCGTCATCAGACGCCACGGCATTGGCAATTTGAGCTGCAGAGAGATTCGATAGTGCGGCGAGGGCAGTCTTGGGCCCAACTCCGGAGACACCCCGCAACTGGTCAAAGAGTGTCAACTGCTCGGCTTCGACGAACCCGAAAAGCGTGAAAGCGTCTTCTCGCACCACAAGTGAAGTGAAGAGAGAGAGTTGCTGTCCGACGGAAACATCGGAGCTGATCGAGCCTGGCACCAAAACTTGGTAACCGACGCCGGAAACCTCTAGCACTAGCGAGCCAGAAGACTTTGCGGAAACTTTTCCGCTTAGCGATGCAATCACGCCAAAAGACTAACTAACGAGCGCGTCTTTTCTTGGATGCCACCTCGGCGCTTTGCCAGGCCAATTGAGCTGAGGTCAGATCGCTCTCATTGATTACGGTCGATGATCTCCAACCTGCGGTGATTGCGATAGCCAGGGCGTCGGCTGAATCGGCCGGTTTGGGAATCTCTTTTAGGCCAAGTATCTGAGCGACCATCTGACCAACCTGCGCTTTGGCCGCTCGGCCTGAGCCGGTGACTGCGGCCTTGACCTCGGTCGGCGTGTGCATCTGAACCGGTATTGAGCGACGTTCTGCCAGCAGCATTATGACGCCGGAGATCTGTGCGGTGCCCATGACGGTGCGGAGATTCTGCTGCGAGAAAACTCTTTCTATTGCGAGCAGGTCTGGCTTGTACTCATCAAGAACTTTTTCGATTGCTTGAGCTAGAACTGAGATTCGGGCAGGAAGTTCGAAGTCGGTCGAAGAACGCAGGGTATCAACCGACACGAATGAAACCTTGCGGTTTGCAGAAACATCTACAACCGCGATGCCACATCGCGTGAGACCGGGGTCGATGCCCACGACGCGGCGGCTCAACTATCCCTGTTCCAGTTGTGCGGCTGTTTCGGCACTCATGTCAAAGTTGGAATAAACGCTCTGAACATCATCGAGATCTTCAAGCGCATCGATTAGATCGATGACCTTGCGCGCAGTATCGGCGTCAACCATTACCGGCATTGACGAAACAAACTCGACATCAGCGCTCTCGTAATCAAAGCCCGCCTCTTGAAGCGACTCTCTGACTCTCACCATTTCACTCGGATCTGTGGTGAGCACAAACTGTTCTTCGCGGTCCTCAATGTCTTCGACGCCAACCTCGATTGTTGCCTCGAGTATCGCGTCTTCTGTCACGCTTTGATTCTTCGAAACTACGATTACGCCCTTGCGGCTGAACTGATAAGAAACAGAGCCAGGATCAGCCATGGTGCCGTTGTTGCGGGTCACGGCAAGACGAACTTCTGCGGCGGCGCGATTCTTGTTGTCGGTTAGACACTCGATCAGCAGCGCAACACCGTTAGGGCCGTATCCCTCATACATGATGGTCGAATACTCAATTGCGTCAGCGCCGATGCCAGAGGCGCGCTTGATGGCTCGTTCGATGTTGTCGTTTGGCAGTGAACTCTTGCGGCCCTTTTGAACTGCGTCATAGAGGGTCGGGTTTCCGGCGAGATCTGGCCCGCCGAGTCGAGCCGCAACCTCGATGTTCTTAATCAGCTTGGCAAATAGTTTTGCGCGCTTGCCATCGATTGCGGCTTTTTTGTGCTTGGTGGTCGCCCATTTGGAGTGGCCTGACATAATGCTCCCAGAAATTGTCTAGTTGAAAGAGTTTATCTAGCAACCAGAACTAGATGCTGTCTATCAGCAGTTGATGCACCCGAGAGTCGCCATACATCTCTGGGTGGAACGAGATACCGATGACCTTTTGCTGCCTCACGCCCACAATTTGCCCCGACGGCAGACTAGCTATAACTTCGACGCCGACTCCGACAGACTCAACAATCGGTGCACGGATGAACGCGACGTGCATGGGTTCGGCTAATCCTTCGAGTTGCACCACGGTCTCGAAGGAGTCATTTTGGTTGCCGAAAGCATTGCGACGAACGGTTATGTCGAGTCCTCCGAAGGTCTCTTGGCCACTGGCCGGGTCGACGATTTCTTTCGCGAGCAAGATAAGTCCGGCGCATGTGCCCAACACTGGCAGGCCACCTGCTATTGCCTCACGAAGCGGCGAGAGCATGCCAAAAATCTGTGCCAGTTTGAATATCGTCGTTGATTCACCGCCGGGTATCACGAGTGCGTCGACTGCCGCTAACTGCTCGGGAGTTCTGACTTCGATTGCTTTGCAGTGCAATTCAGCAAGCACCAGCAAGTGCTCACGAAAATCACCCTGCAGGGCGAGCACACCTACGGTGTGCATTACCAACCGCGGTCGGCCAAGCGGTGTGGGGCTGGAATGTCGTTCACGTTAATGCCGACCATGGCCTCACCGAGTCCGCGACTCACCTGAGCCAGAATCTCTGGATCGTTGAAGAACGTGACCGCCTTCACGATG
>JBEAWS010000113.1:0-4740 GCA_041160185.1 Actinomycetota bacterium | reverse complement strand
CGGCCAAGGTGTTGTCTGAGGTCAGCAGCATGTACTTAACCCACTGACTGATCGGCTGCGAATAGACGCTGGCTATCTGAGTCATGCCCGCCGGCATCTTCGACTCAGAAATCACGGCGGCGGCAGCCGAGGCACCGAGTGCCGTCTTGAAGTATCGCCCAGCATTCGCGACCGGTGTTGTGCTTCGAGCCGAGGTTGCCGAAGCGGGATTCTTGCGGTCGCCGTCGACCTGCAATGCGGTCACCTCAGACATGTATCCCTGCGTCTGTTCGCTGCGCTGCCAGGTTGGCTCCCACGAGGGGCCGGCAAAAAGCGTTGAGTCGAGAACTATTTTTGCAACCGTCTGGGTGCCGAGGGCGGCGTTCACGGCTACCGCGAGGTCGCTTAGTTTCGGTGCATCACGATAGACAGATTGCTTGCCGTTGGGGGTTCTCGACAGGGTTGGGTCACCGGCACCAACCAGGTAAAGGGTCGAAGGGTTGGTCGGGTCTTGGTAAACCTTGGTCTCGACTCGATAGTTGGGGCCGAGCACCTGAAGAGCGGCCGCCCCAGTCAACATCTTGAGGGTCGAGGCCGGCGCTGCTCCGGTTTCGCTGGTGCGATCGAAAAGTAGCTCATCGGTGACTGGGTTGATTACCGCGGCCGAAAAGGTTGCCAACTTTGGGTCGGCAGCTTGCTCGATGACGCTGCAGGTGCGGGCAAAGGTTGGTGTGGCCGAGGCTGTCGGAGTTGACGCATCGGTTGGGTTGTTCTGCTCGTTCGCGGTGTTGTTCGAAGCCGTTCCAGAGATGCTGAACCCGCCGATGATCAGGGCTAATGTGGCAACACCAGAAACGGCGCCCATGGCAACTTGCTTTAGATAAGCGAACTTTGCCTTGCCTTCGGCCACGACGACACCTCACAGAATTGATGAATGAGTCAATTCTAACTTGCCCCGAAACTAGGGTGGCGCGATGGCTCGTAGAATTGGACTATGAAAAAACTCGTTCTTACCTTTGCTTTGCTGTTTACCTCGACCTTTCTGATCACCCCGAGTGCCATGGCGCACGATGAAGTAGTTTCTAGCTATCCAGCAGCTGGAGAAACTGTCGAAGCGGGACCAATTGGAATTTTGATTGATTTCTCAAACGACGTCATGGCCAACGAGAACAACGAAGGTTTTGAAATAAGAGTCAGTGACTCGCAAGGAAACGTTCAGCCGGTTGGCTGCCTAAACGCCTCGGGAGCAACCTTGTCGAGCACCGCTTCACTCGCGGCCGACGGTGACTACGTGGTCGACTGGCGCTCAGTTGGCAACGATGGCCACGCGGTAGAGGGCACTTTCAAATTCTCAGTTGTAAACACTACAAACTACGAGCAGCAGAGCGCAGATCAAATTGCCTGTGCGACTGCCCTCGACTCGGCAGCTCCAATCACTACAGCCGATGGCGCGAGAACTGCTGACGACAACGGCGCCTTCACAGGTCTGCTGATTGGCGCTGGCCTGATTGTGCTCGGCACAGTTGCCGGAATTCTTTCTGTTTACTTCCGTCAGCAGCGAGAGAAGAAGAAGCCAAAGGTTCTTTACAAGGACTAACTCTGGGCTGGCCCTGCCAGGCGGTCTACGTCACCCAAGATTTCTTCAAACTCTTCGACGCTCATCAAACTCAGGTCGATGACTACCTCGCGCACGGTCTTGCCTTCTAATTGCGCGCGCTGGGCCACGAGCGTTGCGTTTTCGTATCCGAGCATTGGCGAAAGAGCGGTTACCAAACCAATCGAGTTCTCGACGCTGAGTCTCAACTGCTCTTCGTTTGCAGTTATGCCCGAGATGCAACGATCGGCAAGCGTGTAGCAGGCCGCCCTCAACTGCGTGATACCCATCATCAGCGCTCGACACATGATCGGCTCGAAGGCGTTCAACTGCAACTGCCCAGCCTCGGCCGCCATGGTCACGGTTAGGTCGTAGCCGATTACGGCGAAGGCCACCTGGTTCACCATCTCTGGGATAACTGGGTTCACCTTGCCCGGCATGATCGAAGACCCCGCCTGCATCGGTGGCAGATTAATCTCGCCAAAGCCGGCACGCGGCCCACTAGACAGCAGGCGCAGGTCGTTCGAGGTCTTCGACAGCTTGACCGCGACGCGCTTGAGCACACCCGAGACCAAGACAAAGACGCCGGCGTCTTGAGTTGCCTCGACCATGTCGGCCGCGCTCTCGAACTCAATCTTGGTCAGCTCAGACAAGCGCTCGGTCACTGCCGTCACATAACCGATGGGTGCGTTCAACTGCGTTCCGATTGCGGTGCCACCCAGGTTCACTTCGCATAGCAAAGGAATCAGTTCGCGCAGACGCTGCTCGTCTTCCATCGTCATTCTCGCAAACGCGGCGAATTCTTGACCGAGGGTCATCGGCACGGCGTCTTGCAACTGCGTGCGACCCATCTTGATTACGCCGCGAAACTCAGTCGCCTTTTTCGCAAACTCGTTGCGCAAGTAATCCATGGCTTTGATCAGTTCGCGAATTTCAATGATCAAGGCAACTTTTAGCGCGGTCGGGTAAACGTCGTTGGTCGACTGCGACATGTTCACGTGATTCAACGGATGAATTTTCTCGTAGTCGCCCTTTGTGTAGCCGGCAAGTTCGAGCGCACGGTTCGCAATCACTTCGTTTGCGTTCATGTTTGTGCTCGTGCCGGCCCCACCCTGAATCGCATCGACAACAAACGAACTGTCAAGATTGCCTTCGGCAACTTCGCGACAGGCAGCCACGATGAATTTGTGTTGTTCGCCATCTAGTTCGCCGACCTTGAAGTTGGCATCAGCTGCCGCTTCTTTTACAAGCGCCAACGCACGGATCAGACTTCGGTAATGAGCGATCGGAACGCCCGATATCGGAAAGTTTGAAACCGCTCTAGCGGTGTGGATACCCCAGTATGCCTCTGCTGGAATTTCTAATTCGCCCAGAAGGTCATGTTCAAGCCTCATTGCTGACATGTGTTCAGTCTCGCACAGTCAAAGTGTGACCGCAGGCAACTAGAAAAAGCTGCCGGCCCCGCATTCGTAAATTCGGTCGGCGAGGGTGTCTAGGCCGTTTCGCGCCGAAGAGGTCACGGTCTTTCCGGCGGCACTTCTGGCAAAACCGGCAAAGCTCACGGCGGTTCCGTCTTTGGCGTAGACCACGCCAGCCAGGCTGTAGAGCCCCGGTATGTAGCCAGACTTGGCATGCACGAAGCCTCGGGCAGAGCGGTTATCGCCGTTGAAGCGGGTCGCGAGTGTGCCCGAGATGCCCGAAACAGGCAGGTAGCCGATCATCGGGTGCAACACCGAGGCGGGGTCGGCTGACTTGGCCAGAAGTTCGGCCGTCATCCGTGCGGTCACTCGGTTCGATTGAGCCAACCCGGAGCCATCGGCCATCACGAGTTTGCTTGCGTCAACTCCGTAAATGTTCATCACTCTCACCATGAGCGGCTGAATGTTTTTGAAGGTCGTCTCCATGCGGTTGATTCGAAGTGCGTGACGCGCAATCATTTCGGTCTCAGTGTTGTCGGAGTATTTCAGCGCGTGATCGAGCCAAACCGACATCGGCTGCGACTGCACCGAAGCCGCGAGGATTGCCTGGTCCGGGGTAACCGCAACCTCCAGAGTTGCGCTTGCCGCACGCGCGCCCAAAGCTTTCTTGAAGTGAGTGCCCGCGGCCATTACCGGATCCCTACTTCTGACTCCGCTGTAGGCGCGCGATGTTAGATCAGGGTTTGCTCGATCGCTGTCAACCTGCAGAGCGGTTATGTGTGAGATGTAACCGTTGGTTCGATCAGAAGTGCGCCACGCGTCGTTCCAAAAAGGTTTGTCGAAATAGGTGTCGTCGAGGATGATTTTGGTAATCGCCTGTTCAGCCGGCAACGCTGCTAGAACCTGCGCCGCGAGAGTCGATAGTCGAGCAGGTTTCTTGTAGGTGGTGTAGCGCGGCGAATTCAATCTCGAGAGGGTGTGGTCGCCACCACCGCGTAGAACAATCACTCCTGGCTGTTCGGGCAGAGTGAAAACTCGCGTGGTGGCGGTGTATTGCGTAGACATGGTCTCGAGCGCGGCGGCAGCGGTGAAAACCTTCATCACCGAAGCAGAGGGTGTCTGTTCGTTTCCACGGATGTTCGCGTAGACCTCGCCGGTTCTGGCGTTCATCACGTAGCCATAGAAGTGGGCCAGGTCTCTGCTGGTTGCGGCGGAGCGAATGCTGCAGGTTCGAGGTTTGTTGGGCGTAGGGGTTGGCGTTGGGCGCGGCGTGAGCGTGGTGGTCGGAATCGGAGTGGCTGTGGGGCGCGCTGTCGGTGTTGCCGTTGCTGAAGGTGTTGTCGTGGGTGCTGGCACTGGAGTCGGTGACGGAGTGGCCGCCCAAGTCGGCTGCAGACCGACGAGACAGAGGGCTGCAACAGCAAAAACTGCAACTAGCTTCGATCTGGAACCGCTCATCTAATCAAAGTTAGCCGTTGCTGTCGAAAAATCGCTGCAGGCAAAGTCGGGCTCACAGCAAACCTTAAACAAAGTTGGCCCGAGCCGAAGCCCGGGCCAACTCTTGAGGTTGATGCTAAGAAAGAATGTCCTTCACGAGTGAAGCGTTTTCTTTCTTGTTCAACGTTGCATAGATGTAACCGATCAGGGCCGCGATAAACGGCATCAAGACCAGCACCCATCCGGTGGTGTTCAACTGCCACGCGCTCTCTGGTAGCGACGGGTCGACACCTTCGGTGACGGTTCCTGCTA
>JBEAWS010000078.1:0-6685 GCA_041160185.1 Actinomycetota bacterium | reverse complement strand
GGCTTCATCGCCCTCGCCGTGGTTATTCTCGGCCGTTGGCAGCCGCTCTACGTGTCGATTTCGGCGCTGCTCTTCGGCTTCGCGATCATCATGCGAATCTGGTCTAACCAGATCAACCCGGTGATCCCGGTCGACTTCATCACCATGGTGCCTTACCTGGTGACTCTCATCGCTGTTGCTGGTTTCGCAGGTCGCGTTCGCGGCCCGGCCGCTACCGGCAAGCCTTACGAAAAGAACTAAATGGCTGATATCAACTGGGATGCGCTTCGCGCCGCTGCCGTCGAAGCAATGAAGAAGTCTTACTCGCCTTACTCGAACTTTGCGGTCGGCGCAGCCGCGCTGACCACCGACGGAAGAATCGTGAGCGGTTGCAACATCGAAAACGCGAGCTACGGTGTGACGTTGTGCGCAGAGTGCTCGCTGGTTAGCGACTTACTGATGACCGGCGGCGGAAAACTCATCGCCTTCACCTGTGTCGATGCCAACTCAAATGTCTTGATGCCTTGCGGTCGTTGCCGTCAGCTTTTGGTCGAGCACGCGGCACCGGGCATGATTCTTGAAACTATTTCTGGCATGAAGTCAATGGCAGAAGTTTTGCCTGATGCGTTCACTCGCGAAGAGCTCGAAGCCTAGTGTCAAACTTTTCTGCCGTTGAACTGATCATTCAGAAGCGCGAGCACGGCGAACTTTCGACCGAGCAAATCGACTGGCTAATCGATGCCTACACAAAGGGTTCGGTAGCCGACGAGCAAATGTCGGCGATGGCCATGGCAATTCTTTTGAACGGCATGAATCGTCGCGAGATTGGCGACTTGACTGCTGCGATGATTGCCAGCGGCGAGAAGCTCGACTTCAGCGCGCTGTCGATGCCAACCTCTGACAAGCATTCAACCGGTGGCGTCGGCGACAAGATCACCTTGCCGCTTGCTCCGCTGGTTTCGGTTTTCGGAGTCGCAGTGCCTCAGCTCTCGGGCCGCGGTCTCGGTCACACCGGCGGCACGCTCGACAAGCTAGAGGCCATCAAGGGCTGGCGAGCCAGCATCTCGAACGACGAGATGCACCGCCAGCTGGCTGAGGTTGGCGCGGTTATCTGCGCCGCCGGCTCTGGCCTAGCGCCTGCCGACAAGAAGCTCTATGCCCTGCGCGATGTCACCGGCACGGTTGAGGCCATCCCGTTGATTGCCAGCTCAATCATGAGCAAGAAGCTCGCCGAAGGCACCCAGTCGCTGGTGCTCGACGTGAAGGTTGGTTCTGGCGCATTCATGAAGACCATCGAGCGAGCTCGCGAATTGGCAACCACCCTGGTGCAAATTGGTCAGGATGCCGGCGTGCACACCTCTGCTCTGATAACCGACATGTCGACTCCGCTCGGTCTCAAGGTAGGCAACGCGCTCGAGGTCGAAGAGTCGCTCGAGGTTCTCGCCGGTAGCGGCCCCGCCGATGTTGTCGAAATCACTGTCGAGCTGGCGCGCGAAATGTTGCGCCTGGCCGGCAAGGGCGATGTCGATGTTGCCGCTGCGCTCAAAGATGGCCGCGCAATGGATCAGTGGCGTCGAATGATTACCGCGCAGGGTGGCGATGTCGATGCGCCGCTGCCGAAGGCGAAGCACTCGCACACCGTTGTGGCTCCAGAGTCTGGCACGCTGTTGACGCTCGACGCGCTTCAGGTTGGCGTGGCTTCATGGCGACTCGGTGCCGGTCGTGAGCGCAAAGAAGACGCCGTGCAATTTGGTGCCGGAATCGAGTTGCACGCGCAGGTTGGTTCGCAGGTTGTTGCCGGTGCGCCACTTATGACCCTGTTTACCGACGACGAACCAAGATTCGCTCGCGCTCTCGACTCTCTCGAAAATTCGTTTAGCATTGGGTCTGGCTCTGTTGAGCGAAAAATTGTCATCGATCGCATTAGCTAGGGTTTGAAATGAACATCAAGAAGTTGCCAAAGATCTCGCTGCACGATCACCTCGACGGAGGTCTTCGCCCGCAAACAATCATCGAGTTGGCAGAAGAAATCGGCCTTGAGTTGCCTGCCAACAATGCCGCCGAATTGGCTCGCTGGTTCGAGCAGTCTGCCAACAGCGGCAGCCTGGTCGAATATCTGAAGACCTTCGACATCACCACGGCCGTCATGCAAACCAAGCACGGATTACAGCGGGTGGCCAAGGAGTTTGTGCTCGATTTGGCCGCCGACGGGGTTATCTATGGCGAGATTCGCTGGGCGCCAGAGCAGCACCTCGACAAGGGCCTAACCCTCGACGAAGTTGTCGCAGCCGTGCAGGATGGGCTCGAGGAGGGCGCAGATGAGGCCGCCGACAAGGGTCACAGCATTCGCACCGGCCAGTTGGTGACCGCAATGCGTCACAACGACCGCGGTCTCGAGATTGCCGAGTTGGCGGTGCGCCACCGCCACGACGGAGTCGTTGGCTTCGACATCGCCGGGCCAGAGAAGGGCTTCTTGCCCAACCGCCACAAGGCCGCCTTCGAATACCTGGCGAGCGAGATGTTTCCGGTAACTGTTCACGCCGGTGAGGCCGACGGTGTCGACAGCATCAAAGACGCGATTGTCAGCGGGCGAGCACTTCGACTCGGGCACGGCGCTCGCCTTATCGAAGATGTCATGTTTACTCGCAGCCAGGGCGAGGCCGACTTCGTGGTTCTCGGCCCGGTTGCCGAGTGGGTGCACGATCGTGGCATCGCGCTTGAGCTGAGCGTCAGTTCAAACATGCAAACCGGAGTGCTCGACGACATCTACCAGTTGACCGAAGAAGACGATCACGAACTCAGCGTGGTAGACCACCCGTTTGCGGTTTTGTATGACCTCGGTTTCGCAGTCACAGTGAACACGGATAACCGACTCATGTCGAACACCACAATTTCGAAAGAGCTGCAATTGCTCGTTGAGACTTTCGGTTACGACATCGACGACCTTGAGCAGTTTCAGCTCAACGCCGCAGACGCAACTTTTCAGTCTGTAGATGCGCGAGAAGAACTAATCGAAACAATTGCCGAGGGCTTCGAAGCCCAGCGCGCCAATCTCGGCCGCGATCGTCGCTAGTCGAAAAACTTTTTTGAGTTCTAAGCGTTGAGCAGTTCGCGCGCAGCCGACTCGAGTTTCTGAAGGGCCTCGGTTGCTGCATCGGCGCTACTGCCAACAGTCTGCAGGTAGCACTTCAATTTCGGTTCGGTTCCGCTCGGGCGAATGATTATTCGTGAGCCGTCTTGCAGATCAAAACGCAATCCGTCGGTAGGCAGAAGGTTTTCGCTGCCGAGGGCTAGGTCGGTGAAATTGGCAACTTGGCCAGCGATTTCGGCAGGCGGGTTGGCGCGAATTCGGGCAACCGTTTTGCCAATAATGCTCAGGTCGGCAACGCGAATCGAAACCTGACCAGTCGCGTAGTGCCCATACTTGGCGCCGATTTCTTCTAGGCGCTCGGCAATGGTCTTGTCATCCGCGGCCAGGCGATTGGCTAGGTCAGCCACCACAAGGGCTGCCGAAATGCCGTCTTTATCGGGGGTGTGGGTCGGATCCACACAGAAGCCCAAGGCCTCCTCGAATCCGAAAAGCAGGTTTGGAACCTTGCTGATCCACTTGAAGCCGGTGAGGGTTTCGGTGAACTTCAAACCGTTGGCCTGCGCAATTTTTCCGAGTCCAGAACACGAAACGATTGAGCAAGACAGGGTGCCCTTGGCCCCCGGTCTGCTGGCAATTTCATCTGCGAGCAACATTCCAACCTGGTCGCCGGTTAGTCGCTTGAAAATCTTGCTTCCGTCTGGCTGAACCAGCGGAATCGCAACGGCTAGACGGTCGGCATCCGGGTCGTTTGCCAAAATCAAATCTGCGTCATGCTCGAACGCGGTCGCGTAAGACTCATCCATGGCCCCTGGTTCTTCAGGGTTCGGAAACGCAACCGTAGGAAAGTTTCCGTCTGGCACGATTTGAGAATTCACGACAATTGGCTTTGCCATCTTGGCGGCGTCAAAAAGCTTCTCGAGCGTAGCCCAGCCAACTCCGTGCATTGCCGTGTAGACGACTTTGATTTGCTTCTCGCTCGGTGAAGCGATGACGCTCTTAGTCACGCGAACGTATTCATCGATGCTGCTTTCACCGAGAAACTCGAAAGAGTCTGACTTTTCAATTTCATCGAATTTCTTGGTTGCGGCAACGCGCTTGATTTCGACAGAGATCTCGGCATCGGCTGGTGAAACGATTTGCCCGCCGCCATTTTCACCACCGAGGTAAACCTTGTAACCGTTGTCGCGCGGAGGGTTGTGCGATGCGGTCACCATTACTCCGGCCGAGAAATTACGTTGGGTCACGGCAAAGGCCACCACGGGGGTTGGCACCATTTGGTCGAATAAGAAAGTCTCGATGCCGGCAGCCGCCATGATCTCTGCGCTGTCGCGCGCGAACACATCGCTGTTGATGCGACCGTCGTAGCCGATCACGGCCGAGGGCTTCTCGAAGTTCTGCTTAAGGTATTCGGCCAAGCCCGCCGCCGCCTGGGCTACCAGCACGCGGTTCATGCGGTTCGGGCCGGCCCCAAGCTCGCCTCGAAGCCCGGCGGTGCCGAAGCCGAGTCGTGTCGAGCAGCGGTCGCTCAACCCTGCCTCGTCGCGAGCTTCAATCAGCGCCAACATCTCGGCGCGAGTTTCTGGGTCTGGGTCTTGGGCTGCCCAGGCTGCTGCCGTGATTAGAAGTTCATCTAAATTCATCAGCGCGACTCCTAAAGCTTGACGATTATCTCGGCGAGCAGCGCACCAATGCGAGACTCGGCAGCCTTGCCGGCGGCCAACACCTCTTCGTGCGAGAGCGGGTGCTTTTGAATTCCTGCTGCGAGATTGGTCATGAGTGAAATTCCAAGAACTTCCATTCCAGCTTCGCGAGCGGCGATGGCTTCGAGTGCGGTCGACATTCCGACCAGTTCTGCGCCCATCACCTTGGCCATGCGAACCTCGGCAGGTGTTTCATAGTGTGGCCCGCGAAACTGTGCATAGACTGCCTCATCGAGACCCGGATCAACTGTCTTGGCGATGTCACGAATTCGCTTCGAGTAAAGATCTGTCAGGTCGACAAAGTTTGCGCCCTCTAGCGGGCTGTCTGCCGTGAGGTTGATGTGGTCGCTGATCAACACCGGTGTGCCGTCGGTCCAGGTTTCTCTGATTCCACCGCAACCGTTGGTAAGCACCATGATCTTTGCGCCGGCGGCGGCCGCGGTGCGAACACCGTGAACAACTCGGCGAACTCCATGGCCTTCGTAGTAGTGGGTGCGCGCACCTAAAATCAGTGCAAACTTTCCGTTCGGCAATTTGATTGAGCGAATTGTCGGCAGGTGACCGACAACCTTCGGAGCCGAAAATCCGGGAACCTCGCTGGCTTTGATTGTGGCAACTGTTTCGCCAATCAGGTCTGCGGCCTTTGCCCAGCCACTGCCGAGGGTAAGTGCGATGTCGTGCCGCTTCACGCCGGTTCGCTCGGCAATTACGCTCGCTGCCGAGTTTGCGATTTCGAACGGGTTAGCTTCTGGGTCATCGAAAGGGTTCATGCGCTCAAGCCTAATCGCGCCAGCAATGCGGGCAGGCTGGCAGAATGGACAGGTGACTGAGACAACCCCCCAAACCCACAACATCGTAATCATCGGCGGCGGCCCAGGCGGCTATGAAGCGGCCCTGGCGGGCACTCAGTTGGGTGCAAACGTAACGCTGATCGAGCGCGATGGCATCGGCGGCAGCGCAGTGCTAACCGACGTGGTTCCGTCAAAGACCTTGATTGCCACCGCTGACGCAGCTCAGTCGGTAGCTCAGGCAGCCGAGTTGGGAATCAGTTTTTCTGCAGACGGCAAGCCGATTAGCCCGAAGGTCGAAATCGACCTGGCCACCGTAAACCGTCGACTTCGCGAAATCGCCGATGCTCAGTCGGCCGACATGCTGCAGAACCTCAAGGATGCCGGCGTGCGCGTAATCAACGGTGAGGGTCGCTTAGACACCAACCACTTTGTGATTGCCACAGATAGCACTGGCAAGGAAGAACGCATTGCCGCCAAAACCATAGTCATTGCAGTCGGTGCAACTCCGCGCGAGATGCCGACCGCTAAACCAGACGGCAAGAGAATTCTCAACTGGAAACAGCTCTACGAACTGAAGCAACTGCCCGAACACATGATTGTCGTTGGCTCGGGTGTGACCGGTGCCGAATTTGCCTCGGCATTCAACGGTCTCGGTTGCAAGGTGAGTTTGATTTCTTCGCGCGAAATGGTTTTGCCCGGCGAAGATCAAGACGCGGCAAAGTTGATCGAAGATGTTTTCACTCGCCGCGGCATGAACATCTATTCGAAGACGCGCGCATCCGAGGTGGTCAACCGTGGCGATCACGTTGAGGTCACGCTCGCCGATGGTCGCGTCATCGAAGGCTCGCACTGCCTCATGGCCGTCGGCGGAATTCCGAACACCGCAAACCTTGGACTCGAAGAGGCACACGTAAACGTCACCGAGAGCGGCCACATCGTTGCCAACAAGGTTGCTCGAACCTCGCGCGCAAACGTTTACGCCGTCGGAGACTGCTCGACCGCACTGCCGCTGGCATCCGTGGCTGCGATGCAGGGTCGCACGGCAGTGTTTCACTCTCTCGGCGACATCGCTGTGCCAACGCTGCCGAGAAACGTGGCCTCGAACGTCTTCACCTCACCCGAGA
>JBEAWS010000015.1:0-3539 GCA_041160185.1 Actinomycetota bacterium | reverse complement strand
ATCTAGAGATGAATTCGTGGTTCATTTTGCCGATTCTGATTTGGTACTTTGCCCGTTTTCGCACAAGCCGACTTTGCTACGACAGAATTCCGCTGCTGGTTCTAATGCTCATGACTGCGGTTTTCGACAACCTAATTATCTTGGCCGGCATTGTTTCTTACGACGAAAGCAAACTCTCTGGAATCAAGGTTCTAGTTGCACCAATTGAAGACTTTGCCTACACCCTCGTGCTGGTTCCGCTGATTGCTCTTGTGCAGAGTTACTTTTTGCAGTGGCAGTCGCGTCGAAAGAGCTCGCCATGAAAACCCTGTTAGCGCTGCTGCAATCGTCACGACCCATCTCATGGATAAACACGGCGTTTCCGTTTGCGGCAACCTACGTGTTCTTCACCGACACAATCGACATAACGCTGATCATCGGCACGCTGTTCTTTTTAATCCCATACAACCTGCTGATGTATGGCATCAACGACGTTTTTGATTACGAGAGCGATCTGCGCAACCCGCGAAAGGGTGGCATCGAGGGTGCCCTGCTCGACAAGCGCCTGCACAAGCTGACCATTTGGGCTTCGGCGCTTAGCTGCTTGCCTTTTGTGATTTACCTGCTTTTGGTCGGCAGCGTTTGGTCGGGGCTCGCCCTGGTCTTCGCGCTGTTCACCGTTCTGGCCTACAGCGTCAAAGGGCTTCGTTTCAAAGAGAAGCCGTTTCTCGACTCGATCACCTCGGCCAGCCACTTTGTTAACCCGGCCATTTTCGCAGCGCTGCTGGTTGGCGAGAGCCTCGCCCAGCCGGTGCTCTGGCAGTCGCTGATTGCCTTCTTCTGTTGGGGAATGGCCTCGCATGCCTTTGGTGCCGTGCAGGACATCCGTGCTGATCGCGAGGCCGACATCGCCAGCATCGCCACGGTTATCGGCGCTCGGGCAACAACCCGCTTTGCCTTCGTGCTCTACCTTGCGGCCGGGTTGCTTATGGCGACGGCGGGCTGGCCGGCCTCTGCGGCGGCAATTGCAGCGGTGCCATATCTGGCAATCTTGCTTCCGTTTTTGTCGATCACAGACGAAACCTGCGAAACCGCAAACCACGGATGGCGCCGGTTCATCTGGCTCAACTTCTTTGCGGGAGCCATCGTCACGCAACTGTTGATCTCGTAACGCAGTTCTACTAGTCGCGCTTCACCCAGCGAATTAGGTAACGCGAGTCATACTTCTTGCTGCACATCGCGCACGAACCCATGTTCTTCGGGCGACGATAGCGAAAGTGCTGGTGACCCATCGGGCAGGTGCCAACCCAGGGTGCGGTCTCTTGGGCAATCTCTTTTCCGGTGAATTTTTCGGCGCGGTAGCCGATGCGTTTTGCCGTTGCCAACCAAGTCTTCGAGTGACCGGCTTCGCTGCCGCACATCGCGTGAGCGATTTCGTGCAGCACCACCTGCAGGTTCTGATCGACGGTGTGAATGTCAACGTGATACTTCGACAGCTGAATCTTCTGGTTGGTGTAATCGCACAGCCCGGCTCTTCGCTTCGCCGAATCAAACTCGAACTGCCAGTTCTCGAGATCGAGGTGCTGCGCAATCTTGCGCTCTGCAAGTGCACGGATGAGTTCGGTCTTATCGACAACCATGCGCTGCCAGCGGTATCCGTGTTCTGAATATTGACGTTTGGTTTGAAAGCCGAATTTCTCGTAGGTCGAAATTGCTCGCGGGTTTTCGACCCACACGCTTAGGCGCACCCTGCGCAGTTTGAGTTTGTCGAAGGCGAAGATCAGCACCGCCTCGATCGCGTCTGAGCCGAAACCCCGGTTGAAGAATTGCGGCCCGCGCAATGCGATGCGCAGGTTCATCGAGTTGTCTTTGAGTTCGTATTCGTTGAGCACGATTTCGCCAACGAATTCGCCCAGCCGGGCCTCGCGAATTGCCCAGTCGAGCCGCCCCTCGGCCAGCGGTCGGGTGGTGAGCCAGTCGACGATTTTCTCGCGGGTGAACTTAGGCGCTGGGCCGGTCAGTCTGGCCACTTCGGGGTCGGCCAGCATCTCTAGGTATGGCTCGAGAAAGAGCTCATCGAGGGCCTCGAGGTCGACTGAGCCCTTGCGCAGATTGGGCGGGCGACGGGCAAGCCAGTCAGCCATAGTTCATCACCTCGACTTAAATCAAACCACGAGCGCTGGGCCTTGCCTCTCGAAAAGTCGTGGCAGACTTGTAAAGAACCAATCCGAGAACCCACGAAGTGAAGACATTGGCGAAGAACAGAAAACGTGAATTAAAGTTGCCCGTCTGGGTAAAGACCAAAATAATCGCACCCTTCGTGCTTATCTCTGTGTTCCTAACCGGAGCCTTTTTTCAACTCAACTTTCCGCTATTCAAGAAGCCTGAAACGCCGGTTGAATACAACTCGGCCACGCTGAGCGCGCAAGAGAAGTGGCAGATTGAGCGTCACACCTGCGATTCGATGCGCAAGATCTACGGAATCATCGAGAGCGAAACCATCACCCCCGAGCAAGTTCTTGAAATCGCTCGGGTTGAGCAGAAAGCCACCGGGCTCATTCTCAAGACCTGGAACGACCACGCCGCAGGCAAGAAGATTAGCGACGACTGGCACGCAAATGCCACCGACGTGTGGGCCAGCATCATAAGAATCACCGAGAGCTACCCCTATCGCGATGAAGCTTGGCTCGCCGAGATTTATCCGAGATTGGCTAACGTCGACGATTTCAAGAAGTACCTCATCTATGGAATCGAAGCTCCGGCTGACGACAGCTCGGCGCTCTGGATGGTCGTTTTGAAGCGCTGCGTCTATGACAAAGATGAGCCACCGGTGATTGCTCCGGTTGTGAAGACCTCGGCAACCGACTCGCAGCACTGCCCGGTCTATGCCGACTTCAAGAAGGTCAACTTCAATCGCCCGGAGCTCGCTGCGGTTTGGGCTCAAGACAACCTGCGCCTGGTTAGCCAACTTGGTTTGAAGTCAAACAGCTACACGCAGCTCGAGAGTTCGCTGGCGGCACTGTTTTCAAACTTCACGGATGTGCAGCTCACCATGCCTAACCAACAGCGAGTCGACGAGTTTCTCGAGCGTGCTCCGTTGCAGATTCTTACCAATCGCCTAGACCTGATCTGCGGTGCCTAACTAAACTTGGCCAATGACTAAGCGCATTCGCCCATGGGGTTATCAAGACAACCCCGATTCTGCTGCGGCGGACTGGTCTCTGCACCCAGACACCGTTGCGGTTCGCGGCGGCCTGGCTCGCACCGGCTTCGGCGAAACCGGCGAAGCGCTCTTTCTAACCTCTGGATTCACCTACGACTCGGCCGAGCAAGCCGAAGCGGCCTTCAAAGAAGAGAACGACCATTTCGTCTACTCGCGCTTCGCCAACCCGACCGTGGCCACCTTTGAGGCGCGCATCGCCGCTATAGAAGGCACCGAAGCCGCGCTGGCCACCTCGACCGGCATGTCTGCCATGTTTGCCTCGGTGGCCTGCCTGGTGCAAGCCGGCGACCGCGTTGTTGCATCGGCTTCGATGTTCAGCTCTTGCTATGTCGTGCTC
>JBEAWS010000131.1:0-11286 GCA_041160185.1 Actinomycetota bacterium | reverse complement strand
GAGGCCGACACCGCCCAGCTAATTGCCGAGAACAAGGGCAAGAGCGGTGGAAAGCTGAAGTCGGGACAATCGGCCTCGGCAACCAAGGGTCGCAAGGGCATCGCGGGCAAGGCCTACGACGAGATTCTTTCGGTCGTGGTCGAACTCGAGCAGCAGATGAAGGCCGCTGCTGCCGAATTGCAGTTCGAACTCGCGGCGCGCATCCGTGATGAAATGGTCGAACTCAAGCGCGAACTAAGGCAAATGGAACAGGCTGGGCACGTCGACTAGTGCGTTATCGCACGCGGTTGGGCGATTTAGACTTCTAAGGTGTCGATTACCC
The DNA here is from genome assembly GCA_041160185.1 of Actinomycetota bacterium. Lineage (GTDB taxonomy): Bacteria > Actinomycetota > Actinomycetes > Actinomycetales > Microbacteriaceae > Rhodoluna. The sequence goes on along the minus strand of JBEAWS010000131.1, from coordinate 10,964 downwards.
CTGTAAACAGCTCGAACAAGCTCGTCGTTAAAGGCGCTCGCGTTCACAATCTCAAGAACTTGAATCTCGAAATACCGAGAGACTCCATGGTGGTGTTTACCGGGCTAAGTGGTTCGGGCAAGTCGTCACTAGCGTTCGACACGATTTTCGCCGAGGGGCAAAGGCGCTACATCGAAAGCCTCTCGTCATACGCCAGACAATTTCTTGGTCAGGTGGATAGACCCGACGTCGACTTCATCGAGGGCCTTAGCCCAGCGGTTTCGATTGATCAAAAATCGACAAACCGAAACCCTCGCTCAACCGTTGGAACCATCACCGAGATTCACGATTACCTGAGATTGCTCTGGGCGCGCATCGGAGTTCCGTACTGCGCCGAGTGCGGCGAAAAGATTGTCAAGCAATCTCCGCAGCAGATTGTCGATCAAATTCTCGAATTCGAAGAAGGCACTCGCTTTCAGATTCTCGCTCAGCTCGTGGATCAGAAAAAGGGCGAGTTCGTCGATCTCTTCAAAGACCTGGTCAGTCAGGGCTACGCGCGTGCCGTCGTCGATGGTGAAGTCGTTCAACTCGCGGATGCCAAGCCACTAAAGAAGACTTTCAAGCACGACATTTCAGTTGTGGTCGACCGTCTCGTGTCAAAGAGCGACATTGTTGGGCGCCTTACCGACTCAGTAGAAACCGCTCTGAAACTGGCCGGTGGCAGAATCGTCATCGACCTAATCGATGAAAAACGCCCGGGCAAGAAGACCCGCGTATTCAGCGAGCGAATGTCTTGCCCAAATGAGCATCCGCTTGCGATTACCGAAATTGAACCTCGAACCTTCTCATTCAACGCTCCATTCGGCGCTTGCCAAGACTGCGGGGGTCTTGGCACCAAGATGAGTGCTGATGTCGACCTAGTCATTGGTGACCCAGACGATTCGATTGCCGATGGTGTTTTGCTGCCCTGGTCTACACCGGCCGGCAAGATCTACCCCTACATGACCAGAATGATGAACGGTCTGGCCACCGAACTGAAATTCAAACTGACCACACCCTGGAACAAGCTTCCGGAGGAGATTCAAGCCGCAGTGCTCTACGGCAACAATTTCGACGTGCAGGTCAAATGGAAGAACAAGTACGGTCGCGAACTGCGCTACACAACGGGCTTCGAAGGTGTTATCGCCTACGTCGAGAGAAAACTGCTTGAGACCGAGAGTGACTATGCACGCGCCAAATGGGCGGGGTACCACCGCGAAGTGGATTGCCCAAGTTGCGATGGCACGAGACTCAGGCCCGAGGTGTTAGCAATCAAGGTTGCCGACAGTTCGATTGCCGACGTTGCCAAACTAAGTTTGGCTAATTGCTTCGCTTTCTTCGAAAAGATAAAACTCGACGCCCGTGACGTCAAAATCGCCGCGCAGGTTCTGCGCGAGATCAAGGCGAGACTCGAGTTTTTACTCGCCGTTGGTCTCGACTACCTGAGCCTCGACCGTGCGGCAGCAACGCTCAGCGGTGGCGAAGCTCAGCGAATTCGCCTGGCGACCCAAATCGGCTCTGGCCTTACCGGCGTTCTCTATGTGCTGGATGAACCGTCGATTGGTCTTCACCAGCGTGACAACCGCCGTCTAATTGAAACCCTGCTCAAGCTGCGTGACCTGGGCAACACCCTTATCGTCGTTGAGCACGATGAAGACACCATCAAGGCATCCGACTGGATTGTCGACATCGGGCCCGGTGCTGGAGTGCACGGCGGCGAGGTCGTTCACAGCGGTCCCTATAAAGAACTACTTAAGAACAAGAATTCTGTCACCGGTGCTTTTCTAAGCAAAAGGCAGAGCATTGAGACTCCGACTTCGCGAAGACCAATCGACACGAAGCGTCAGGTCAAGGTGATCGGCGCGCGCGAAAACAACCTGAAGAATATTGACGTCGATTTTCCGCTCGGTGTTTTCACGGCTGTCACCGGCGTCAGCGGCTCGGGCAAGTCATCGCTGGTCAATGACATTCTCTACGAGACCTTGGCCAACCGCCTCAACGGAGCCAAGGGAGTCGCTGGCAAGCACAAGCGCATCGACGGCATCGACCAGCTCGACAAGGTGGTGCACGTAGACCAGGCACCGATCGGTCGCACGCCACGCTCAAACCCAGCCACATACACTGGCGTGTTCGACAACATTCGAAAACTCTTTGCCGACACCGCCGAATCTAAGGCTCGTGGCTACCAGCAGGGCCGATTCTCGTTCAACGTCAAGGGTGGGCGCTGTGAATCTTGCTCGGGCGATGGAACCTTGAAGATTGAAATGAACTTTCTGCCAGATGTTTATGTTGCCTGCGAGGTGTGTCACGGGGCGCGCTACAACCGCGAAACCCTTCAGGTGAAGTACAAAAACAAAAACATCTCAGAGATTCTCAACATGCCGATCGCCGAGGCTGCAGAGTTTTTCGCCCCGATAAATTCAATTGCGCGCTATCTAGAAACTCTGGTTGAGGTTGGCCTCGGCTACGTGCGTCTCGGTCAGAGCGCAACAACGCTCAGCGGTGGCGAGGCGCAACGAGTAAAACTCGCAACCGAACTTCAGCGTCGCTCCTACGGTCGATCGATTTATGTGCTCGACGAGCCAACGACTGGGCTTCATTTCGAAGACGTTCGAAAGCTCTTGCTAGTGCTTAACGGACTGGTTGAGAAGGGCAACACCGTGATCGTCATTGAGCACAACCTCGATGTGATTAAGTGCGCAGACTGGGTCATTGACCTCGGGCCCGAAGGTGGAGCAGGCGGAGGTGAGGTTCTCGCGATCGGAACCCCCGAAAAGGTGGCGAAGTCGGCTAAGAGTTTCACAGGCAAATTCTTGAAAGAGACCCTGGCGGGCTAAATAATGGCCGACCATCTGCGCTTCAGACCGAAGACCTCTGAAATCCCAACCGATCCGGGGGTTTATCGATGGTTCGACAAGAATGGTCGAATTCTTTACGTTGGTAAAGCAAAGAACCTTAGGGCTCGCCTGAGCAGCTACTTCGCGCCATTGGACAGCCTTCACGAACGCACCAGACGCATGGTCACAAGTGCAGCTGATCTGCAGTGGACCATCGTGAAGTCGGAGTACGAAGCGCTTCAGCTCGAGTTCCACTGGATAAAGGAATTTTCACCGCCCTTTAATGTTCGATTCAAAGACGACAAGTCATACCCATACCTTGCAATCTCTGCGTCTGACGCCTATCCGAGAGCATTCATCACCCGAAACCGAGACCTATCGGGCTTGAAATACTTCGGGCCCTACACGAACGCTTGGGCAATCAGAGAGACCCTAGACACGCTGCTTAAGGTCTATCCGGTTCGCAGCTGTAGCAGCGGAGTCTTCAACCGGGCAAAGAGCTCGAATCGTGCCTGCCTGCTCGCAGACATTGGAAAGTGCAGCGCACCCTGCGTTGAGCGAATCGACAAAGTCGCTCACAAGAAACTCGCGAGTGAGTTTGCCGATTTCATGGGTGGTGGCGATACCAAGCACATCGAATCTCTGCGCGCTCGCATGGCTATCGCCAGCGAAGAACAGCACTACGAGCGTGCCGCAAAACTGCGAGACAACATAGAAGCGCTGGAGGCCGTTCTTGAGAAGAGCACGGTGGTCTTCAACGACCAGACCGATGCCGATCTCTTTGCCATCGCAGATGACGAGTTGGCCGCGGCGGTGCAGATGTTTATCGTTCGCGGCGGACGAATTCGAGGAGTCAGGGGTTGGGTCGTTGACAAAGAACTCGAACGTGACCTGCCGGAACTCGTCGAGTACGTCATTCAGAATGTGTATTCGGGATCGAAACGTGGAGTGACTTCAGAGATACCAACGGAGATTATTGTTCCCGCAACTCCGCTAGACCTGGCTGCTCTGCAAAAGTGGCTTAGCGAGCTTCGCGGAGCAAAGGTTGACATTCGAGTTGCGCAGCGCGGCGATAAGCGTGCTCTGCAAGAGACCGCCATGACGAATGCCCAGCACGCACTCGGCGTCTACAAGATGCGCCGAAGCACAGACTTCAGCGCCAGGGCCGACGCACTTGCCGGCATCCAGCGTGCCCTTGGCCTGGTCGATGCTCCACTGAGAATTGAGTGCTTCGACGTGAGCCATCTAGCCGGCACCGACGTTGTCGCCTCGATGGTGGTCTTCGAAGACGGACTCGCGAAAAAGGATCAGTACCGGCGCTTCTCGATTGAGCAGACCACCGATGACACCGATTCGATCTATCAGGTGCTCATGCGTCGACTCAAGTACCTGAAGGCACCAGAAACAGACCTAGAGGCTGATCCAACCAAGTTCTCCTACCGACCTAATCTTTTGATAGTTGACGGCGGTCAACCTCAAGTCAGTGCTGCCATGAGAGCGCTCTCCGACTCAGGCATAACCGACATGGCCGTCTGCGGGCTAGCCAAGCGCCTCGAAGAGGTTTGGTTGCCTGGTGAGAGCTTTCCGGTGATTTTGCCCAGAGCTACCGATGAACTCTTTTTGCTGCAGCGCATCCGTGACGAGGCTCACCGCTTCGCCATTACCTTCCAGCGCAAGAAGCGTTCTGCTGCAATTGCGTCGGTGTTGAGCGAAATCGATGGCCTGGGCGACAAACGCGTCGCCGCGTTGCTGAAGAGATTTGGGTCGGCCAAGCGACTGAAACTAGCGACGGTCGACGAAATCGCCGAGGTTGCCGGCATCGGGCCGGTTCTGGCCAAAGACATCACAACCGCGTTAAATCCCGAAAACTGACCCCATCGGCGTGTCGCGAACGGATAAACTCACTTCGACACGCCGAAGGGGATGACATGAACGAGGAGCGCAGGCACGAACTGCTAATCGTGACTGGAATGTCCGGGGCCGGGCGCTCGACCGTCGGAAACGCTCTAGAAGACCTGGGCTGGTACGTCGTGGATAACCTTCCGCCTCAAATGCTCGGCCCGATTGCAGATCTCTTCACGATGACCAAGGCTCGACTTCCCAAGCTCGCAGTGGTCATAGATGTTCGCGGTGGCGAATTCTTTGGCGAATTGCACGAGAATTTGGCACAAATGAGAAGCAGAAACCTGAATCTTCGACTGCTCTTTCTTGAAGCATCCGATTCTGCGCTGGTTAAGCGTTTCGAACAGGTGCGAAGGCCACACCCGCTGCAGGCAGACGGAACAATTCTCGATGGCATCGCTGCGGAACGAAACCGACTGATTAGCCTTCGCGAGTCTGCAGATGTCATCATCGACACAAGTGAATTAAATGTTCATCAACTGAGCAACAAGGTCACCGACAGTTTCTCACTAGAAGAGAGCAAGAAATTGCACGTGACCGTGATGAGCTTCGGCTACAAATACGGTTTACCGGCCGATGCCGACTTGGTTGCAGACATGCGCTTCATTCCGAACCCATTCTGGGAAGAGTCGTTGAGGCCTTTCACCGGCGAGGATCGAAATGTCAGCAACTTTGTTTTGGCGGCCGAAGGAGTCGAAGAATTCATCGACAGTTACCTAGCTGCTCTAAGGCCTGTTCTGAGGGGCTACACCAACGAGAACAAACGCTACGCCACCATCGCAATTGGTTGCACCGGTGGCAAACACCGTTCGGTTGCGGTTAGTAAGAAGTTAGCAACCGAGATTGCAAAATTCGACGACGTCGCGGTTAGTCTCAAACACCGCGACCTTGGAAAGGAGTAGCGATGGCGCTAACTTCGGATGTCAAAGATGAATTGGCCAGAATCGAGGTCAACAAGAGCTCGAATCGAGTTGCAGAATTGTCGGCAATTCTTCGGTTCGCGGGTGGCTTGCACCTGATCAGCGGCCGAGTAGTCATCGAGGTCGAAGTCGATGCCGCTTCAATCGCTCGCAGGGTTCGCAAAGACCTTATGGAAGTTCTCGGCATCGAGAGCGAACTCGCCGTCATTGCCCCTAGTGGAATAAGACGCACCAGCAGATACCAGGTGAGAGTAATCGCCCAGGGAGACCTGCTTGCCCGTCGTGCCGGGTTGATTGACCCGAAAGGCAGGCCGGTCAGAGGTTTGCCGGCACATTTGATCTCGAGCACGATACAAGAGGCGCAAGCCGTTTGGCGAGGCGCATTTCTCGCACACGGTTCGCTAACTGACCCGGGCAGATCGGCATCGCTTGAAATCACGGCACCGGGTAACGAAGCCGCGATGGCGCTGGTCGGAGTTGCCAGACGACTCGGCGTTGCCGCCAAAGCTCGCGAGGTCAGGGGAGTTCACCGTGTCGTGGTTCGCGATGGCGAGGCAATCGCAGCAATGCTCACTCAGATGGGTGCGCACAGCAACGTCTTGAAGTGGGAAGAGGCTCGGTTGCGACGCGAGGTTAGAGCCACTGCAAATCGATTGGCTAACTTCGACGACGCAAATCTTCGCCGTTCGGCTCAAGCCGCCGTGGCCGCCGGTGCGAGGGTTAAACGCGCACTCGAGATCCTTGGCAGCGACATTCCCGATCACCTTCGATACGCGGGTGAACTGAGACTCAAATTCAAGGATGCCAGTCTCGACGAGCTAGGTCATCACGCCAACCCGCCGATGACTAAAGATGCTGTGGCCGGGCGCATTCGCCGCTTATTGGCGATGGCAGACAAGAAAGCAGAAGAACTTGGCATTCCGGCTACCGATGCCGATTTGCCAGAAGACCTAGAGGATTAGTTCGGAATAAGCCGAACATTTAGCAGTTAAATAAGAAGAAGGAGCAACTAATGAGCAACTACAAACTTCCAGACCTGACCTACGACTACGGATCACTAGAGCCATACATCTCGGGCAAGATCATGGAGCTTCACCACAGCAAGCATCATGCTGCCTATGTTGCCGGCATCAACGGCGCTCTTGCTGGCCTAGAGGAGGCACGCGAGAAGAACGATTTCGCCAACATCAACAAGTTGCAAAAAGACCTAGCCTTTCACCTTGGCGGCCACATCAACCACTCGATTTTCTGGAAGAACCTAACCCCAGAGTCAGAGGGTCGCCCAGAGGGCGAACTGGCGGCTGCAATCACCGAATTCTTCGGATCATTTGACGCATTTCAGGCGCACTTCAACGCCACCGCGCTAGGAATCCAGGGTTCGGGTTGGGCATTCTTGGCCTGGGATTCACTGGGCGAGCGCTTGGTTATCGAGCAGCTCTACGACCAGCAGGGCAACGTCGCGCCAGCGACCATCCCAGTTTTGATGCTCGACATGTGGGAGCACGCGTTCTACCTCGACTATTTGAACGTAAAGGGTGACTACGTGAAGGCCTTCTGGAGCATAGTTTCTTGGGGTGACGTCTCGGCACGATTCGAGGCCGCTCGCAAGCAAACAAAGGGTCTGCTGCTAGGCTAGGCCTAGATTTCCACCCGATGATGCGTGGCAAACACCCTTGTTACCGCGCCCAGTAGGTGGCGCCCAATCATCTGGAGAACAAATGGCAACTCGCGTTGGAATCAATGGCTTTGGCCGAATCGGCCGCAACTACCTTCGTGCTGAACTCGCAAAGGGCACAGACCTCGAAATTGTAGCCGTCAACGACCTGAGCGACCCAGCGTCACTTGCTCACCTCTTGAAGTACGACTCGGTTACCGGTCGTCTTGGCTTCGACGTCAGCGTCGACGGGCAGAACATCATCGTCGGCGGCAACACCATCAAGGTCTTGGCCGAGCGCGATCCAGCAAACCTGCCATGGGGTGAGCTTGGCGTTGACATCGTTATCGAGTCAACCGGCCGCTTCACCGATGCTGCAGCCGCTCAGGCCCACATCACTGCCGGCGCCAAGAAGGTAATCATCTCGGCACCCGCAACTGGAGACGCCGCAACTTTCGTTATGGGCGTCAACGACCACGAGTATGACAGCGAGAAGCATCACGTAATCTCGAACGCCTCGTGCACAACAAACTGCCTCGCACCATTTGCCAAGGTTTTCAACGACAAGTTCGGCATCGAAAACGGTCTCATGACAACTGTGCACGCCTACACCGCAGACCAAAACCTGCAGGATGGCCCACACGGTGACCTACGTCGCGCACGTGCGGCAGCCATAAACATTGTTCCTTCATCAACCGGAGCTGCGAAAGCAATCGGCCTAGTACTGCCAGAGCTAAAGGGCAAACTCGATGGTTACGCATTGCGCGTTCCAGTGCCGACCGGCTCGATCACCGACTTGACTCTTGTTTCAAAAGTTGACGTCACGGTAGAAGAGATTAAGGCCGCATACAAAGCTGCTGCCGCCTCTGGCCCGCTTAAGGGAATCTTGGCTTACACAGAAGATGAGATTGTATCGAGTGACATTGTGACCGACCCGCACTCATCAATCGTTGACGCCGGTCTCATCAAAGTTATTGGCCGAACCGTCAAGATCAGCTCTTGGTATGACAACGAGTGGGGTTACTCCAACCGCTTGGTTGAACTCACCCAGCTAGTGGCCAGCAAACTCTAATGCGCCATCTCGCCGACCTGCCCTCACTAGATGGCAAGCGCGTAGTCATTCGTTGCGATCTCAACGTTCCTCTCGACGGCGGTCGAATCACGGATGACGGTCGAATCGTGGCATCTGTGCCAACCATCAGGTACTTGGTCGAACAAGGCGCAAAGGTCGTCGTGATTTCTCACCTGGGTCGACCAGACGGGCAACCGGTGGCCGAATTCTCGCTCGCTCCAGTTGCCGAGCGCTTAGGGCAACTTCTTGAACAAGAAGTGTTTTTCGCAAGCGACACCGTCGGCAGCGAGGCTCACGGTGCGGTCAAGGCGATGGACCGCGGCGCAGTCGTGGTGCTCGAGAACTTACGCTTCAATGCCGCGGAAACCAGCAAGGATGCCGACGAGCGCAAGCAGTTTGCCGCTCAGCTCGCCGAATTCGGCGACTTCTTTGTGAGCGATGGGTTCGGGGTTGTGCACCGAAAGCAAGCAAGTGTCTTTGAGTTGGCTCAGCTGCTGCCAAGCGCTGCTGGCTATCTCATCGAGGGTGAGTTGAAGGTTCTAAATCGTCTCACCTCGTCGCCAGAGCGCCCATACGTGGTTGTCTTGGGCGGCTCGAAGGTTAGCGACAAACTTGCCGTCATCGATCATCTTTTACCAACCGTTGACAAACTTCTGATCGGTGGGGGAATGCTTTTCACTTTCCTGGCGGCCCAGGGATACAAGGTTGGTGCCAGCCTGCTAGAGCCGGATCAAATCGAGACGTGCCGCGAGTACCTCAGGCGCGCAGACGAACTCGGTGTCGAGGTCATTCTTCCGACCGACATTTTGGTAGCCAATAAATTCGCCGCCGATGCCGAAAGCTTTGTGACCAAGGCAAGCGAAATTGAGAGCAGCGCGTTTGGTGCCGCCGCAATCGGCCTAGACATCGGCCCTGAATCATCAGCGAACTTTGCCAAAGAAATACTCGAGGCAAAAACAGTCTTTTGGAACGGACCGATGGGCGTCTTTGAGTTTCAAAAATTCGCAGACGGCACCAGAGCGGTTGCCGAAGCACTAACCAAGGTTTCTGGACTCTCGGTGGTTGGCGGCGGCGACTCAGCTGCGGCCGTTCGCATTCTGGGTTTCGACGACAACCAGTTCGGTCACATCTCAACCGGTGGTGGTGCCAGCCTAGAATTTCTAGAGGGCAAGGCACTGCCTGGCATCGAAGTTCTCGGCTAGACAGGAAAGAAGAAAATGACGACTCGCATTCCGCTAATCGCCGGCAACTGGAAGATGAACCTCGACCACCAGCAGGCCATCGCACTCGTGCAAAAGCTGGCTTGGTCGCTGAAAGATGCCGCGCACGATTACTCGGGGGCCGAGGTCGCGGTTTTTCCGCCGTTCACAGATTTGCGCACCGTTCAGACGCTGATCGATGCCGACAAGTTCGAAATCCGAGTTGGTGCTCAAGACATTTCCAAGTTTGACAGTGGCGCTTACACTGGCGAAATCTCTGGCGCCTTTCTAAAGAAGCTTGACGTAAAGTTCTGTCTCGTTGGACACAGCGAACGTCGTCAGTATCACCACGAAGACGACGCGACAGTTCAAGCAAAAACGGCAGCGGCCTTTAAGCACGGATTGATCCCGGTCATCTGTGTTGGTGAGACACTCGAGCAACTCGAGACCGAGGGGGAGGCAGCCGTTCCGGTGCGCCAAACTTTGGCAGCGCTCAGTGGGCACGATTCGCTTGGCGAGTTTGTCATTGCCTACGAACCGGTCTGGGCGATCGGCACGGGCAAGGTAGCCAGCGCCGAGCAGGCCGCTTCGGTCTGCGCGAAGATTCGCGAGGCCATCTCGGCCGAGCACGGGCCAGACATCGCAGCCGCGACGAGAATCCTCTACGGTGGCTCGGTAAAGGCCGCCAATGTGGCGTCTTTCCTGCGAAGCACCGAGGTTGACGGGGTTTTGGTTGGCGGCGCAAGCCTTGATGCCGAGGAATTCAGCGGGATAGCGCGATTCCAGAAGCACATCGGCGTATAATTTTCTAGATTCAGAAACTGAGGAACAAATGGCTGCTCTACAAATCGCGCTGCAGGTGCTTCTGGCTATCACTAGCCTTTTGCTCACCTTGCTGATCCTGCTGCACAAGGGTCGCGGTGGCGGTCTAAGCGACATGTTCGGTGGTGGCGTGACCAGCACCATGAGCTCTTCTGGCGTTGCCGAGCGCAACCTCAACCGAGTCACCATCATCCTTGGAATTGTGTGGATCGTAGTAATCATCACTCTCGGCCTATTCACCCGGTTCGCTCTGGTCTAAAGGACTGAATTGGCTACTAACGGGGGTTCAGCAATTCGCGGTTCTCGCGTTGGCGCCGGACCAATGGGCGAGGAAGACCGCGGCTTCAAGGCAGACCGTGTAGTCAGAAACTACTACTGCGTAATGGGGCACGTTCAGAGTCCAGCTTTCGCTTCCAACGTCGAGGTCGAAGAGTTGCCAGTCGAGATTGACTGCCCAAACTGTGGATTGCCAGCGGGCCTGGATAAAGACAACCCTCCATCAAACTCGAAACACGAGCCCTACAAAACTCACCTCGCTTA
>JBEAWS010000130.1:0-3535 GCA_041160185.1 Actinomycetota bacterium | reverse complement strand
GCTTCGATTTCGACGGTCTTGCCGCAGTCTCGGCAGATCAGGTGGTGGTGATGGGCATTTGTGCAGGCGCGGTAGAGCAGCTCGCCATCTTTGGATTGCAAGGCGTCGGCATCGCCGGCTTCGGCAAGGTCGGCCAAAGCCCGATAAACGGTGGCCAGGCCGATGGTGCTCCCGTGATTGCGCAGCACGAGGTGCAACTGCTGGGCACTGACGAATCCGATGGCCTCGCTGAGGGCGTGCTTCACGGCATCTTTCTGCCAGGTGTTGCGTTTGGTCGGCTTCTCGGTCATCGTCTTACCTTCTCAACAATGCGAGCAATTAGGTAGAGGGCAAATGAAACTGTGGTTATGTAGGGGCTGATTGGCAGTGAACTACCGAGAGCTAGAAGCATTCCGCCGATCATCGCGACAAAGGCGAACGTCACGCTAATCACCGGCACCCACAGTTGCGAGGTTGACAGTCTGAGAGCGGCAGCGGCCGGTGTCACCAGCAACGCGAGCACGAGAAGCGCACCAACAATTTGAACCGCAGAAGCAACAGTTACGCCAAGGATCGCCATGAACGCAATGCCGAGCATTTTGGTGTTCACGCCGCGCGCTGCAGCTACTTCGGAATCAAGTGAAGCAAATGTTAGTGGTCGCCAAATCAAAAGCAGGCTCAACAGCGAAATGCCAACCATGATTGCCATCAAAAGAAGTTGTGGGTCATCGACAGCCACAATCTGACCGGTTAGCAAACCGAATTTGTTCGCGGCTCTTCCCGGATAGAGCGAGAGCGCAAGAATGCCGACACCCAAACCAAAGGGCATCAACACCGCAACTATCGAATTTCGGTCTTTGGCTTTTTCGCCCAAGAAGGCAATGATTGCTGTTGCCGTCAGCGAGCCAACGAGTGAGCCCATAACAACGTCAAGGCCGATCAGCAAAAATATGGCTGCGCCCGCAAAAGACAACTCGGATATGCCGTGCACTGCGAACGACAGTTGTCGCGTCATGACGAAGACGCCGACAAGACCGCCAACCAGTGCGAGCAGCGCGCCGGCGATTAGTGAGTTAGTGACCAGCGGAATCAGCTTGTCATAGTCAGAGAAGTCGAAGAGTTTTGTCCAGTCCATTACGACCACTCCTCAGTGTCGTGATGAGCATGATCGTGAGCACCGAGAACAACGATTCGTCCTTGGTTTCTGACCACATCAATCTCTGCACCGTAGAGGTTTGAAAGAATGTCAGACTGCAAAACCTCGTCTGGTGTGCCGATTGAATACTTGCCGGCTGCCAAATACAAGACGCGGTCTACGTAGTCGATGACGGGATTCACATCGTGCGTCACGAACAGCACCGCGGTGCCAGCGGTGCGTTGTTGCGCGATCAGCGAGGCAATCACCTGCTGGTGATGCAAATCGAGGGCGCTGAGCGGTTCGTCGGCGAGGATCAGGTTCGGTCGCGAGATGAGCGCTTGCGCAACACGAACCCGCTGCATTTCGCCGCCAGACAGAGAGCCGACCGGCTTCTTGGCAAGATCTTCAACATCAACAGCGATGAGTGCCTCTCGCACAATTTTGCGCTTTGCGCTGCTGGCAATAGGAACACCATACTTGTGGCCATCTAAGCCAAGGCGCACCGCGTCTTCAACGCGCAGTGGAAGATCTGAGTCAATCGCTCGGTGCTGCGGAATGTATCCGATTGTTTCGCCACCGCGAGCGCGCTGATTGTTGCCCAGCAGTATTGACCCAGAAGTCAGCTGCTGCTGACCGAGTATGCACTTTAACAACGATGATTTGCCAGAGCCGTTTGCCCCGATTACCGCTATGAACTCGCCGGGCTTCACTTCGAAGTTCAAGTCAGACCAAATCGCGCGGTCGCCGAATGCGAGTTGCGCGTTCTGCACGCTCAGTGCAAATTGGTCTGGGGAAGCGTTCATTGTGTAACGAGCCTAGTCTTTTCGTGCTCTTAACGAGAAAGTCGGCCACCTTTCAGAAAGTAGCCGACTTTTCGAGTTTCTAGCGTGTTGCCTCTAGCTCGGTGAGCAATGCAGCGAACCAGTCTTGATAGCTTTGGCCTTCTGCAAGCAGCTCATCAAAAGTGAGAACGGCTATGCCGTTTTCTTCGGCTAGCGTCTTTAGTTTCTCTAGTGAAGCAGACGTCACCTGCCGATTCACTGCCAAGAAGCTAATCTTCTTCTGCTCAATCAGCGCAGTTGCGTCGCTCATTATCTTCACGGATGGTTCGAGCCCGGCTTCTTCTGCCTCTGCGAAGCCTTCGGGTGTCAGGTTCGTGAAACCAAGCTCGTTGAACAAAAGTGTTGCTAGTGGGTGCGCTTCGAAGTAGCTGAGGTTAACACCAAAGGCGCTAATACGTTCTTCGAGTGCTGCTATGTCAGCTGCGAACGATTGCGCGTTGGCTGTGAACTCTTCAGCGTTTTCTGGTTGCAGTTCACTCATCTTGGCTGCAAGCAGCTCGGCGGTTAGCTCTGCAACGTGTAGGTCATACCAGGTGTGGTCTGAACCGTCGTGAGCGTGTTCGTCTTCGCCGGAGTGGTCGCCCTCTTCTGTGTGCTCTTCAGAGTGCTCAGCACCGTGCTCGCCTTCGTGCAACTCGTAGACATTGAAAGGCTCGACCTTGGCAGCAGTCGCGAGCACTTCTGCGAACTCGTCATAGCCGCCACCGTTGATGATGAAGATGCTTGATTCAGAAACCGCGAGTTGATCGCGGGCAGATGCCTCAAAAGAGTGAGGGTCTTGAGCCGGGTCGGTGATCAGAGCGGTGACCACAAAGTTGTCACCGGCTATCTGTTCGGCGACATTTGCCCAAACATTTGTGGTTGCAACGATTGTTGGTTTGCTCGTGTCGGCTGGTGTCGCCGAGCAAGAGGTCAGTGAGGCAGATGCGAGAACGAGCAGCCCGAAGGTGGCTGCGACTTTTTTGATTAGGTTCATACCCAGAGTTTAGCCACTATTGATAATGATTGTCAATAGTCATTACGGCTAGTCGAGCAGCAGCGCCGGCTCTTCCATGACCGAAGCCACATCCTGAACGAAACGAGAGGCCACATCGCCGTCGACCACGCGGTGGTCGAAGGTGGCGCCAATCGTGGTCACCTGGCGAATAACGATTTCGTTGTTGACCACCCATGGCTTCGGGCGAATCGAGCCAAGGGCCACGATGCCCACTTCGCCAGGGTTCAAGATCGGGGTGCCGGTGTCGACGCCAAAGACGCCGATGTTGGTGATGGTTATGGTGCCGTTTGCCATGTCGGCAGGTGTCGTGCGGCCTTCGCGGGCGGTGGCGGCAAGCTGCTCGATTGCCTTGGCTAGCTCGAGCAGTGACATCTGGTCGGCGTCTTTGATGTTTGGAACGATCAAACCTCGCGGAGTTGCCGCTGCAACTCCAAAGTTCACGAAGTTGTGCACGATGATTTCTTCGTCTGTCCAGGTCGAGTTGACCGTTGGGTTGCGACGAACCGCCCAAATCATGGCCTTGGCCATAATCAGCAGTGGCGTGACCTTGACGCCGGCGAAATCGGTTGAGGCCTTCAG
>JBEAWS010000111.1:0-11678 GCA_041160185.1 Actinomycetota bacterium | reverse complement strand
CTATTTCACGCCTGGGTCGAAAAGAAGTTTGCTCCGACTGGCAACTTGCTCGACGATGAAGAGTTCGAACTCGAAGACGAAGAAGACTTTTACACAATTGATGAGCTAAAGGCCAACTTCGAGTCTTCACGCTTCGCGAATCTCGCTCCACAATCGGTTGAGCAAGAGATTCAGCTAACCATCGGCCAGAACACCTTCATCTGCAAGATGGACGCCATCTATGCAACTGAAGACGGCGTGCAGATTGTTGACTGGAAGACCAACAAGCCGCCAACCGAGCCTGGCGATCTCTACCGCAGGTCGCTGCAGTTGGCCCTCTATCGACTCGCTTACTCCGAGTTCACCGGTCTGCCAATCGAGAAAGTTCAGGCGAGTTTCTTCTTCGTCGGCGAAGGTGTCGAACTCACTCCAGATGTGATTCTCGGGCGTGAAGAAATTCTTAGCGAATGGAACAAAGTGCTAGACCAACTGGTCGAAGACTAAAAGAGATCGCTCTCATCGATGATGTCGATGGGCTTGGTTGGAGCGGCGCTATCTACCGCCTGCACTTCGTCCTGCGCAATAAAGCTGACCGATTCGATGATGTTCATCGACCCAACCGCAGCAGCGGCAGCAGCCACGGCCGAGGCGGTGAGCGGAGGCATCTTGCCCTCGGCAGCCGCCTGCGCCATGGCCTGAAGACCCTTCACAGCATCCTCGACAATGGTCGTGTCTTTGACCGCGTATCCGTGAACTAACCAGCGCACCCACTCGAGCTCGGAATACACGACCGCGCGTTTGGCGATGTTGCCATCGGCGACTGGTCGGTTGAGTTGATAGTTCAACAGAATTGCCTCGAGCAGCTCATTGTCTTCATCGGCCAACCAGGCGAAGTCGAGAGCCGGGTCACCCAGCTGAACTCTTTCCCAGTTCAATACGCCGCTGACTTCGCCACCGCGTTCGAGCATGGTTTCGTAACCCAGCGAACCGAGCACGACGGCAGGCTGGTACTTGAAAAGCGAAACGTCTGAGAGAGCATCTTCCCAGCGCTGCAAGAGCACTGCCGGAACCTGCCCGCTCTGCATGGCACGATCTAGCTCGGCAACTCTCAAGCGAATGTTTTCTGCCGGGCTGAATTCGGTTAGGCCATTGTTTTGCACAACTTCGATGGGCAGCGAGTGAATTGCCGAGATTGTCTTAGCGATGCTTTGGGCGGTTGAGCTGGTGGCCGAAAGCCTTCTGGCATCAAGTGGGTTGCCGTGAACATACTTGAAAACCAATACGCGATTGCCGCTCGACAGATCGCGAGTTTCACCAACAGCCTGCGGAACCTCGAAACCGAGCCGAGCGGTGAAAGCGCCAACGCTCTTCAAAACCTGTAGTTCGAGTTCTAGTTCTGCGCCCGCTGTTGCCGTGGTCGGAATTCGAACTATGAAGCTGTCACCATTAACGTCGGTGAGCAGGGCAGAGTCAAAGTTGCCGGAAGTGTTTGAGCTGATGGCAACGGCGGTCTTGACCTGAAGACCCGAAACTGCGTCTGTCGCTAGCGCGGCTAAAATTAGGGGAGATTGGCCCATGCCCAAAAGATTAGGCAACAAACTGGGCTTTGTGGCGCACCGCCACACGTTCGAGGCAAAGGAAGGCACCGTGAGCAAGTCACTGAACCTTCCCCTCGCGCGCTCGGCAGTCGATCGAGACTATTTGCAGCGCAAGAACCCCAACCTCTTCGATGAGCTTTGGGCCAACCCAAAGACCAGGGTGCTTGCCATGCACCAGGGCAAGATTTTGCTTCATCAGAATGGCGACAAGAACATTCCGCAACTCAAACTTTTCGAAGTCGAGTCGATTCCGTCGGCAACGCTTCGGGTTTACCTGGGTGTTTCAACAGACGACTCTGCTTTCGAGCCGGCCGGTACTCCGATTGTTTTGGCAGAGCTCTCGACGAGCGCTGCAAATCAACTTGAATCAGACGAAGGCGCATGGATAAGTCTTCGCCGAAACGGCGCTGGGTTGAGCGATCGTGACGCGGGGTTGTATGCGCAATCGCTCTCAATCGCAAATTGGCACGAGAGCCACACCAGGTGTTCGAAGTGCGGAACCCCAACCGTGGTTATTGACGGTGGCTGGGTTCGCACTTGCGTGACCGACGAGAAAGAGTTTTATCCGAGAACTGATCCGGCAATCATCGCTGCGATAACCGATGACCAAGATCGACTGCTGATGGGTTCGCAGGGAATCTGGGAAGACAATCGCTGGTCTGTTCTCGCCGGTTTTGTTGAGCCGGGCGAATCTTTGGCCGCTGCGGTTGAGCGTGAAATTTTTGAAGAGGCTGGCGTTCGAGTTACCGAGATCGATTATCTCGGCAGCCAGTCTTGGCCGTTTCCATACTCGCTGATGGTTGGCTTCAAGGCTCGTGCCAGGGGAGAGCAGCAGCTGGTGCCAGACCTTCTTGAAATTGAGAAGCTGCGTTGGTTTAGTCGAGAAGAGTTAGCTAAAGAATGCTCTGACATTCTTCTGCCAGGTCGTCTCTCGATTGCTCGCGCCCTAATCGAAGACTGGTTTGGTGGCGAAATCGTTTCGGCTTCTGAACTAAAGGGCTAGAAACTCGTGACCGAATTCATGGCAGAAGACCTGCTCGACAATCTTGACGAAGAGCAACGGCTGGCCGCCGAGTCTCTGGTGGGGCCAACCTGCATTTTGGCCGGCGCAGGAACCGGCAAGACTCGAACCATAACCCACCGAATCGCCTACGGAATTGCCAAGGGCTACTACGCGGCAAACCGAGTTCTGGCTCTCACCTACACCAACCGGGCAGCCGGTGAGCTGCGCTCAAGGCTCAGAGCGCTCGGGGCCGCAGGCGTTCAGGTCAAGACCTTCCACGCTGCAGCGCTATCGCAGTTGGAGTTCTTTTGGCCCCAATTCGCCGGTGTTCCAGCACCGCAGGTGCTCGACTCGAAGGCAAAACTCATCGGTCAAGCAGCAACCGAGCTCGGCCTAAAACTCGACACCGCTGCGCTGCGCGACTTCGCCGCCGAGATCGAGTGGCGCAAGTATTCGATGCTCAGCATCGAGCAATACGCAGATGTGGTTTCGAAGCGACCACGAATCGGTTCGCTCAGCGCAGACCAAAACCTCTTGCTGCAAGAGCAGTACGAAGCGGTCAAGATCAAGTCGCAGCGACTCGACTGGGAAGACGTGCTGATTCTCACGCTCGGCATGCTCAGGGCAGAGCCGCTCGCGCTGAGTCACGTGCACCAGCAATACCGTTTCTTTACGGTCGATGAATATCAAGACATCTCTCCGCTGCAACACGCTCTGCTAGATGCATGGATGGGCGACCACACCGATCTATGTGTTGTTGGTGATCCGAACCAAACTATCTACTCGTTCACCGGCGCGACTAGCGACTACCTGAGAAATTTTGATGAGCGTTATGAGGGTGCCAAAGTCTTGCAACTCACTCATAATTACCGCAGCACAAAAAAGATCGTCGCCGCCGCGAACCGAGTTGTCGCCGACACAAGTTCGATTGACCCGCTGACTTCGCAGGGCGACAGCGGCGACGATGTGCGAGTGCTTCAGTTTGCCAGCGTCGCAGATGAGGCACGCGAGGTTGCCCTGAACATTCGCGAACTTCTCTCGGCGGGAGCAAAGCCAAACGAAATCGCAGTTCTCTATCGCGTCAACGGCCAAAGCGAGATGTTTGAAGCGGCTTTGGCTGATCAGAACATCGAGTATCAGCTTCGAGGTGGCGAACGATTCTTCAACCGACCAGAGATCGCTCGAGCGATGACCGCGCTTCGAGCCGAATCGAACTCGGCGTCTCGAGAAGACAAGTCGACTTTCGAGTTGGTCACGGATGTCTGCCGAAGCGTCGGCTGGACAGCCCGCGAGCCAGAGGGCGCGGGGGCAGAGCGCGATCGCTGGGAGTCGCTTTCGGCACTGATTGCGATGCTCGCCGAGATGCCGGGCGACCCAACCCTGGCCCAGTTCTCGGCAGAACTGGATGAGCGCAAACGGTCGCAGCACGAACCAATCAAGGCTGCGGTCACGCTTTCGACCATCCATGCGGCCAAAGGCCTCGAGTGGTCTCAGGTGTTCATAGTGGGCGCTACCGAGGGCTACCTTCCGATTGGCTACGCCACGACGCCGGCCGAGGTGGCCGAAGAAAAGCGGCTCTTCTATGTCGCGGTAACCCGTGCGAAAAAGAAGTTGAGCATCTCGTGGTCAAAGCGAGACAACAACTCGGGACGCGATCGCGAGCCATCGCGCTTTCTCGCCGTTTTGGCCTAAGCGATACGACAGGTGCAGGCTGGGTTGAACTGCCAAGAGAACTCGGTGATCTGCCCAGAGCCAATCGAAAGCCGATAACCGCTTCTGTTCACGGATGAACTCCGAAAGCCGGCTAGGTTGTCGCAAAACTGTAAAACCCGCTGGCAGATTACTGCGGCTGCGAAAAGGCTGGCCACGCTTTCGTCAAACTTTTGTTGGCTAAACAGCAGCTGCGAGGCAAGGGCTGGCCAGGCGGCATCTTCAGCTGTCTGATTCTCGTGAAAGCAACTCAAGCAGGGAGTCTTTCCGGTTTCGATAATCGGGCTAATGCTTACTCCCTCTGCGTCAAAGACAGCGCTGACGTGCGCGACACCGGTGGCTAGCCACCGCGCATATTCACTGGGCGCAATGGCGTTGTTCGAAAGCAGAACGGCGAAATCAATTTTTGTTCGATTGGGCTCGAGTGTATGCGTTGTGAGATTTGTGATTGCAGATTGTTCGAGCGATTGCAGAATCAGTTTTTGCGCAGAGGTGTTTGCCTGCACAAACACGTGACGTTGTTGTCTGGCAGCAAAAACCGCTGTGCCCTCGCGCGAGTGAATTGCCTGAGCTCGACAGATCTCGGCAAATCGAGCCTCGATGAACTCGGCACTGAAGTCGGCTTGTGTGTCAGTGTGGCGAAGCAACACCGGTTCGAGTGTCTGCAGTAGCTCTTCTGAATCATCCGCGCCAACGGCTTCGGCCACTCGCTCGAAGTAGTCGTCTGCTATTCCTCGTGAGAGCAAGCCAAGCAAGCGCTCCTGACCGGCGGTTAGGTTAGCCAGCCTCACCGCATCGGCGGCTGCACCAAACTGCACCTCATTTGGGTTTCGCCAAAGCAGCGCCTTGCTTGGGTTTATTCGCAGAACCATGGGCAAGAGTTTCACCCGACGCACACCTCTGTGCCTGAGTAGTGCACAGGCCGGCGGTTTGAGGGCCGGCTATTCGCCCAGCAGGTCGCGCAGGGCTCGATCGAATCCGTCGTCTGGCCCCTGGGCCAATCGCGCAAACAACAGCTCGGGGTTTGCGATCTCTTCAGCCGTCGGAAGCATGTCGGGGTGCTGCCACAGCGCGTCGCGCTTTTCGTTGCCAAGTCGGTGGCCGATTTCTCGCCAGAGTTGGGCGGCCTCGCGCAGCCTTCTTGGGCGAAGTTCTAACCCAACCAGCGTGCCAAAGGTCTTCTCGGCGGGGCCGCCGGTAGACCTGCGTCGGCGAATCGCCTCGGAAATCGCAATGCTCTTTGGAAGCAGACTCGTGGCCTGGTCGGTGACCGCATCGACCCAACCCTCGATGAGTGCCAAAGTGTTTTCGATGCTCTCTAGTGCTCTGGCTTGCTCATCGGTGCGCTCGGCGATAAAAGCGCCATTTTGAAATGCCTCTTGCAGCGCGCTGGCATCAATCGATTCGGCATCGCGAGTCAACTCTTCAATTCGAGTCGTGTCGATTTTTATCTGGGATGCGTACTGCGTGATTTGGTTAATCACGTGCTCACGTAGCCAGCGACTCTGCTTGAAGAGTCTCGCGTGTGCGAGTTCTCTCACCGCAAGATAGATGTAAACCTGGTCGCTCTCGACATCGAGTGCGTTCACATAGGCCTTGATGTTTTGGGTAACGAAAGCGGCACGCTGGTCGGCGAAAATCGGAAGACCGATGTCGCCACCGGTCATAACCTCGCTCGAGAGTTTGCCGAGTGATTGACCTAGCTGCATTGCAAATAGCGCGCCGCCAAGTGACTTCATCATTGAGGTTGCGTTGCCGATCATGCCGGCAATTTCTTCTGGCGCAGAATCGCGCAGACTCTCGCTGAGGGCTGCGCTCATGCGTTCGGCCACCGGGGTAGATAGCGCTTGGAATAGCGGCATGGCATCTTGCACCCAAAGTTCGCGGGTCAAAAACTTCGGTTCGGTGGTGAGCTCAGAAATGCTCGTTGCTCCGTTTAGCCAGAGGCTGGCGATAGACAGGGCCTGACGAATCTCCTGCTGGGTTTCTGGCGAATTCGGCTCGGTCTCGCTGGCCGCAATCTGTCGCGCCTGATCCGAAGCCAACTTCCAGTTCACAGAGCCGTCGCTGTTGGCCATTTGTCCCATGGCGGCTCGCAACTGAGCCATGAGGGCTGCCATCTGCGCCGGGTCGCTCGGCAAACCGGCTGCGGCAGCGAGCTTCTCGACATCCATGCCCTGCGCGCCTTTTTCTAAGAACTCACGCATGAACGCCTCGAAGTCTTCGGGGTTCGGCTGGTTGTTGTCATTCTCGGTCATGGTTTCTCCTGTCAATAACGCTAATAGGCTTAAGGGGTGCCAAGACGACTTTTTGCCAAGAGCAGAATAGCCAGACGACCTGAATCTTCCCGTTCCGTCGTTGGCACCGGCCTTCTAGTTCTCTTTTCCCTCGGATTAGTGGCCCTCAGTTTCTTTGATGCCCCCTATGTGATTGAGCGACCAGGCCCCGTGGTGAACGTTCTTGGCGAATACCAAGACAAGGCCGTAATTCAGATCACCGGAACCAAGACCTATCCAACCGAGGGCGAGCTCGGCTTGCTATCGGTGAGCATTGTTGGCAGCCCAGAGCAGACTCCGAGCTGGCCTGAACTCTTTTTTGCATGGATAGATCCGGCGCAGGCAATCGCGCCGCTCGAAGAGTTTTACCCGGATACCAAAACCGTTGAGCAAGTGGATGCCGAGAGCACGGCCATGATGGAGGAGTCGCAGCAAGACTCCGTGGCGATCGTGTTGAAAAAGCTGGGCTACGAGGTTCCATCAAACATTTACATCAGCGAGGTTTCGAAAAACAAACCTTCATCGGGAAAGCTTGTGGCCGGTGACTTTGTTGTCGGCATCAATGGCGTCGAGCCGACCTCGATTGACAACCTGCGCGCGATGATCGGCGAATACGATTCAACCAATCCGCTCAAGGTCTCGGTTCTGCGCGAGGGCAAGTCACTGGTCTACGAAATCAATCCCGTTAAGAACGATGACGGCAAGTTTGTTCTAGGCATCTTGGTTGGCACCAAATACGACTTTCCGGTGAAGGTCAATCTGCAGGTTTCCGACATCGGCGGCCCATCCGGTGGAATGATGTTTGCCCTTGGAATCTATGACCAGCTAACCCCGGGAGCGCTAACCGGGGGCAAGAACATTGCTGGCACCGGCACCGTGAACGCCGAGGGTACCGTCGGCCCGATTGGCGGCATAAGGCAGAAGATGTATGGGGCGCAGCGGTCTGGGGCAACCCACTTCCTGGCTCCTATCGACAACTGCTCAGAGGTGGTTGGGCATATTCCCACCGGATTAACAGTTATATCGGTTAGAAACTTTGAGGAAGCGCTGGCAGCTGTTGAGACAATTGCGCGTGGCTCAGATTTATCGCGGCTCGGCAGCTGCGGCACCAACTAAAGAACAACTAGATAAAGGTAAATAATGGCAACCCCAACCGACAGAAAAGTCTCACCAGTAACGGTTTCGATCGTCATCCTTGCGGCAATCTTCTTTTCGCTGGTAGGAGCATCAGGCGTCTACACCGATTGGCTCTGGTTTGAACAGCTAGGCTTCGGCGGGGTTTTCACGACCCAGATAATCGCGCAGGTAGTTCTCTTTGCCGTTGCCGCTGTGACTGCCGGTCTGCTCACCTGGCTTTCGGTTTGGTTCGCCATCAAGACCAGGCCGGTTTACGTGCGTCAGATTGAAGGCGATGTTTTCTCTGCCTATCGCGCGCTAGCAGAGCAACTGCGCAAGGTTGCGCAAATTGTTTTGCCGCTGGTGGTTGCAGTTTTTGCCGGTCTTGCGGCCGCGGCTCAGTGGACTACCGCTGCCGTATTTGCCAACAGCACTAAGACCGGAGAGGTCGATGCCCAGTTTGGTCTCGACCTGAGTTTCTACCTATTTGATCTACCTTTCTATACGTTCGCAGTCGGCTTCTTCTCGACTCTGCTTTTCTTCGCGCTCGCGCTAGCAATTGCTGCACACCTGGTCTTCGGAAACATCCGCTTCACCGGACGACTGCAACCGTTGCAAAGCCCGCTCGAATTCAGATCGCCGCAACAGCAGCCATCTTCTTAGCGGTTCAGGGTGCATCGCAGTGGCTCGAACAGTATTCGACTCTGACTAGCGACGCCGGTCTGTTCACCGGTGCGACCTACTCAGATGTCAACGCGACCATCCCGAGTTTCCAGATTCTTTCTTTGATTGCTTTCGTCGTTGCAATTTTGTTTTTGGTCACCGCGATTATCGGTCGCTGGAGAATCGCCTTGGTCGGAACCTCGCTCATGGTGGTCAGCTCGATTGTCTTGGCCGGAGTGTTTCCGTGGGTGGTTCAGTCGTTCCAGGTCGTGCCGAACGAGCGAACCCTAGAGGCGCCTTTCATCAAGCGAAACCTTGACGCCACCAAGAAGGCATACGGACTAGACAAGATCGAGATGGTCGAATACAAGGCCAAGACCGACACCGACGTCACCGCGCTTCGCGCCGACGTTGACACCACGGCAAACATTCGAATCATCGACCCGGGTCTGGTCAGCAGCGCGTTTAGGCAGTTGCAGCAGGTTCAGCAGTACTACAGCTTTGCCAACCACCTCGATGTCGGTCGCTACAAGATTGCCGGCAAGAACCAAGACACCGTTATTGCCGTTCGCGAACTAAACCAATCTGGTTTGGGCTCTTCGCAGTCTTGGTACAACAACACGATCGTTTACACCCACGGATACGGCGTGGTTGCAGCCTATGGAAACCAGAGTGCGGTCGACGGCCAGCCGGTCTTCCTGCAGAGTGGCATTCCAAACTCAGGCGCCCTGGGCGAATTTGAGCCGCGCATCTACTTCGGCGAGAACTCGCCGGCTTACTCGATCGTTGGCCCAACCGCCGACGGTCCGCGCGAGCTCGACTTTCCAGACAGCACCGGAGCCAGCGCAAGTTCTTACACGTTCACCGGCAACGGTGGTCCGAAGCTCGACAACTTCTTGACCAAGATTGCATACGCACTGAAGTTTCAGAGCGAACAAATCTTGCTCAGCGATGCCATCGGTGACAAGTCGCAAATTCTCTACAACCGCAGCCCACTCGAAAGAGTGCAGGCAGTTGCGCCTTACCTAACTCTCGATAGCGATCCGTATCCGGCAGTTGTTAACGGTCGCGTTCTTTGGATTGTTGACGGTTACACCACGTCGGCCAACTACCCATACTCGAGCGCCGAAAACTACAGCCAGAGCATCGCCGACTCTTCAAGTGAGCGCGGGCTTTCGCGTGGCAACATCAACTACATTCGCAACTCTGTGAAGGCAACGGTTGATGCATACGACGGCAGCGTGAAGCTCTATGCCTGGGATGACAAAGACCCGATTCTAAAGACCTGGTCAAAGATCTATCCGAACACACTGCTTTCGGTTGAAAAGATGAGCGGCGAGCTGATTAGTCACGTTCGTTACCCGAGCGACCTGTTCAAGATTCAGCGTTCGGTTCTCGGCAGCTATCACGTGACAGATGCCGGAGTCTTCTACTCGCAGTCTGATGGCTGGATGACCCCGAACGACCCAACCGGAGCAATCTCGCCGGTGAACGGCAGTTCGCTTCAGCCGCCTTACTACCTGAGCATGAAGCTGCCAGAGGCAACCGAGACTAACTTCTCGCTCTACTCAACCTTCATTCCTCGAGCAACCAGCGCGCAGAGCCGCAACGTTCTGCGCGGTTATCTGGTTGCCGACAGCGAAGCCGGATCTGAAGCAGGCAAGATTGGGTCGAGCTACGGAAAGCTGACTCTGCTTAGCATTCCGAAGGATCTCAACATTCCTGGTCCTGGTTTGGTGCAGAACAACTTCTCTGCCGACAGCGAAGTTTCGCGACTGCTAAACATTCTGCGTCAGGGCTCAACCAAGGTGCTCAACGGCAACCTGTTGACCCTGCCGGTCGGTGGCGGTTTGCTCTACGTGCAGCCGGTCTACATTCAGTCGACTGGTGAAACCAGCTATCCGTTGCTGAAGAAAGTTCTCGTTGCCTTCGGTGACAAGATCGCCTTCGAAGACACACTCAGCGGTGCGCTTGATGTTCTGTTCGGTGGAGACACCGGAACCGCTAACCCAACTGACCCTGAGCAGCCTGGCGAACCAACAACCGTCAGCGATCAAATCAAGGCGCAGTTGGCTATCGCCGAACGAGCGATTGCCGATAAGGCTGCCGCAATGGCTGCAAACGACTGGACCGCATACGGCAAGGCTGACGACCGGTTGAATGCTGCGATCGAACAGCTGCTGAAGCTAATTAAGTAGGTTGAGACTTTCTCCACCCCGTGATAACTTAGAAGCACATCGCGGGGTGGAGCAGTTCGGTAGCTCGCCGGGCTCATAACCCGGAGGTCGTAGGTTCAAATCCTGCCCCCGCAACTAGAAGTAAAAACTCGGTCTCGAAAGAGACCGAGTTTTTTCTTTAACTCAAGAATTGATTCCGGTTTGGCAAAGCTCCCAACCCAGTGTGGATAACTTAAGCGGCGAAATTGGTCGCGGGATATTCTTCGAGGCATGAATAGACCTCGACTTCACACCCTTCTCGGGCTGGCCCTAATCTTCAGCCTGATGGGTTTCGCCCCTGCCCCATCTTGGGCCGGTTGCAAAAACTCTGGGGGAGGGAGTTCCGCTTTCAGTTACGGTTCCGAGGTTGCTGGAAATGCAGTGACAATTTGCGGAAACACTTCGGTCGTTGTGCCAGCTCGGTCTTCGACGACTGTCAAGCCAGGGCCCAAGACTGTAGCCAAACCTCCCGCTAAGCCAGTTGCAAAGCCCGCTCCCAAGCCACTCGTAAAAGTTGCGAAGCCTCTGACAATGGCCGACATCCGTGCTTTGATTCGAATCTCAGACGTTCCATCGCCAAAGCCGATTGTGGTGGCCAAGCCCAAACCGAAGCCCGTTCCGATGTCAGTGGTTCTCATCAAGGCTCCGACCAAGGCCGTTTCGGTTCTCTCGAGCACTCCGGCTAGCGCTAGCGCGGCAAACGGTTCGGCTAATTTTTCCCCGGATGAGGCTTCCGCCGCAGTGTCTCCATCTAGCAATCTGAGTGTTGGCGAGGTGGCTACCTTTTACAGCGACCCAATGGTGCACTATCGCCTGGGTGCAGTGCTCGGGCACCCCGCGGAGGTTAGGTTTTCGCCAGTGGAAACCACCTGGCAGTTTGGCGATGGCCTCAGTGGCTCTGGCGCGCAGACCAGCCACGCATTCAGATCTGGCAACTTTGATGTTCGGGTCACGATTACCTATACGGTTTCGTATCGCTTAGTGGGCCAACTGTCATGGATTCTTGACCCGGGGCAAATTCAAATGCCGGCGGTAGTCCAGGTTTCCGTTGGCGATTCCTCCAACTGGAGCCCACCCGAGGAGGAGTTCCTTCCGGCTTCAAAGCTGCCTTACCTAG
>JBEAWS010000112.1:0-9469 GCA_041160185.1 Actinomycetota bacterium | reverse complement strand
CTGGCATCTGGCCGCAACGAAAGACAGGTGGCTTCAATCGCCGACGAGATCGAAGACAAGATGCTCGAGTCTGGCTTCAAGACCCTAAGGCGCGAGGGAAAAGAACTCGGACGCTGGATTCTGCTCGACTTTGGTGATGTGGTTTGCCACGTTATGCACGAGGAAGACCGCATGTACTACTCACTCGAGCGACTCTGGAAGGATTCCCCGGTCGTCAAACTCGAGGTGCCGGCAAACTAGATTTGCTATAAACTAGCGAAGCAACAAGAACGGGCCTATGGCGCAGCTGGTAGCGCACCTGCATGGCATGCAGGGGGTCAGGGGTTCAAATCCCCTTAGGTCCACAAAAGAAAACCTCCGAATTCGGGGGTTTTTCTTTTGCCGGTGAGGTCATTGAATATGCGCAATCTAAACTGAAACCATGACAGCAACCTATCGCGGCTTCACTTTCGAGCAAATCGCAAAAACCCTTGATCATTCGGTTCTCAAGCCCGAGGTAACAGCGGCCGACATCGCCGCCGGGGCAGCAATCGCCCTAAAGTACGACACCGCGAGCTATTGCGTTCAGGGTGCAAACATCGCGCAGGCTGCCGAGCTTCTAGCGGGCTCAAGCGTTCCGGTCTGTGCCACGGTTGGTTTTCCTCACGGGGCAATCACAACGGACGCCAAGGCTTTCGAAGCCACCGAGGCCACCCGCAACGGCGCAACCGAGGTCGATATGGTTGTCAACATCGGTGCGCTCATTGCTGGCGATGACGCCCTGGTGCTCGAAGACATCCGTGCGGTGGCAGAAGCCGCACATGCTGGGGGAGCACATCTGAAGGTGATTCTCGAGACCGCATTGCTGAGCGCAGATCAGATTGTTCGCGGCTGCCAACTCTCCGAGCAGGCGGGCGCCGACTTTGTTAAAACCTCAACCGGTTTCTCGTCTGCGGGAGCAACGCTCGAGAACATTCGCCTAATGAAAGCCACGGTGGGTGACCGACTTCGAGTGAAAGCTAGTGGTGGTGTTCGCTCGGTCGATCAGGTAATCGATTTCATCGAAGCAGGCGTTAGCCGTTGCGGAACCTCGAACGCCGAAGCGATTTTGCTCGAGTTCAATTCGCTTGCTTCTTAGCTAGCCTCTTGTTTTTGCAGCCACTGCTGCCAAAGCTCGCGAAGATCCCAGGCGTTCTCTGCCATTATCGAAACTCCGCGCACCCCGGTTCTTCTGGTCTTTCCAGAAATCAACAGCAACTTGGTATTGAACAGAATGTGGCTGCAGCGACGCTGAGCCTCATCGAAAAATGTGCTGTCGCTGCATCCGCTGCCATCGTCTAGGCTCACGAACACCACGCGCTTGCCAGAACGCATCGGCGGGGTCTGGGTTGCCACACGGATACCCGCTACCAAAACATCTGTCTTGCTGCGCAGGCCAACCAACTCGTCGCTGCGCATGACGCCCATTTCGTCGAGCATCGGGCGGTACTGATCGATTGCGTGCTCGGTGAAGTCGAGATTCAAAATCTGCAGTTCGGCCTCGACCTTTTCGGCGTTGCTCGGCTCTGGCAGGCCGGTCGGCAGGTCGTTGAAGTTGAAGTCAAAGGTGGGTTGATTGGGGTCTAGGTGCTTTCGATTCTTGCTGGCGTTGAGTTGGCGAACGCGCGCCAGCACATCACCGCGGGTGTGCATCGGGCCAAAGTCGCCGAGTTTCAGTTGATCTAGACCGCCAACCTGGGCGATTCGCTCAAAGGTTCGTCGACTCGGCTTGGCTCGCATGTAGAAGTCGCCGATATCGCTGAATGGCGCTTCGCTCAGAATGCGCGACACCTCGGCCTCGCTGATGCCGGCAATCTCGTGAATAGCGAGCCGCACGGCCAGCCCATCGGGGGTCTTTTCAACCAGATACTCATTTGACGACCGATTGACGTCTACCGGCAAGACGCGAACCCCGAGCCGTCTGGCCTCTGCCATTAGCAGGCGCTTCGGATACATGCCGGGATCGTGAGTGAACAGGCCGGCCATGAACTCAACGGGGTAGTGGGTCTTCAGCCAGGCGCTCTGATAGGTCGGCAGTGCAAAGGCGGCTCCGTGGGCCTTGCAGAAACCAAAACTGCTGAAACCCTCGAGAATTTGCCAGACCCGTTCGATTACCGCTGCCGGATACTTTCGCTCCTTGCTCTTTTCTCTGAAGAACTTCTCGATTTTTGGCTTTGCCCTCGGGTCTTCGAGCGACCTGCGCAGCTCATCGGCTTTGGCAAGCGTGCAACCGGTCATCACGTTCAGTATGCGCAAGACATGTTCGTGAAAAATCACGACGCCGAAGCTCTCTCGCAGAATCGGTTCGAGATCCTTGTGAATGAAATCGGGGCTGGCGAAGCCGTGCCTGCCATCGAGATAGGGGGCAATCATGTTGCCCTTCATCGGGCCGGGGCGAAACAGCGAGATTTGAATTGTGAGGTCGTTGAATTCGGTCGGCTGGTGTTTGCCGGTCAGTTCGCGTTGACCCGGACTCTCAATCTGAAAGATACCCAGCGTGTTTGTGCTGCGAATGTTTTTGAAGGTTTCATCGTCTGCCCGGTCGATTGCGTCTAGGTCTAACTCTTCGCCGCGAACGCGCGAAATTTCACGCACGGCATAAGCCATCGCGCTCTGCATGCGAACCCCGAGCACGTCGAGCTTGAGCATTCCCATCGGATCCATGTCGTCTTTGTCGAACTGACTCATCGGCAAACCCATGCCGCTCTGCTCGACCGGGGTCATGCGCAGCAGATTCGAGTCGCCCAGAATTACACCGCACGGATGCATCGAGATGTGACGAGGCAATCGGTTGAGACGTTCGGTGATGTCGACCAGCAGGTTCATCTTGCGATCGCTTTCGAGTGCCGCCGCAATTGCTCCGAGTTCGGGTTTTTTGCCAACCGCGTTGCGAAAGCTGCCGGCGCTGAATCGCCAAACGCTCTTGGCTATCTGATCGATTTCGTCGTCTTCTATGCCGAGCGCCAGGCCGCTGTCGCGAACGGCTCCACGCCCTCGGTAGGTGCTTTGCATAGATAGCAGCGTGACTCGGTTGCTGCCGTAGCGCCTGAAGATGCTGCGGTAGATGTCGTGCCTTCTGGCCGATTCGACGTCTATGTCGATATCGGGCAGGCTCGAGCGTTCGGTGCTCAGAAAGCGTTCAAACAGCAGTTCGTGTTCAATCGGATCAACCCCGCTGATGCCCAGCAGGTAGTTGACCAGCGAGCCAGCGCCAGAGCCGCGGGCTGCGATGCGAATGTTCATGTCTCGGATCATCTGGGCGACATCGGCCACCGTCAGAAAGTAGGTCGAAAATTCGAGTTTGTTGATTGTGATCAGCTCTTGGCCGAGCCGATGCTTCACCTTGCCGAGCATGGCCTCGCTTGCCCCCGGATAGCGCCAGTGCATGCCCGCTTCGGCCTTTTGCCAGAGAACTTCGAAGGGGTTGCCTTCGATGCCGAGGGCTGCTTTCTCGGGCGTCTTCGGTTTCATCCAGCCGCAGTCATTCACTGGATCTAGCCGGCAACGGTCGGCAAGTTTCTCGGTATCGAGCAGTAACTTTGCCGCCCGAGTGGAGTCTTCGCATATCTCTTCTGCGAGCGACCGCATCAGCTCGGCGGGCTTCAACCAAGCTTGGGCGTTCGGCTGCACCTGAAAGAAGCCGAGTGGTTCGAGAAACCTCGCCGCGTCGAGAACGTCGGCGGTTAGTGCGTCATCGGGGGTTAGGTAGCGAACCGAATTGGTTAGCACCGCGGGCAACTTGGCAAAGTCGGCTAACTGCAGCATTCGGTTTGCCTGCAGAACCGAAGACTCGGTGCCCGGTTCGGTTAGCAAACTGCAAATCTCAATCGCCAGGGAGTTGGGGGTCGAGAACAATTCTTGCCACGGCTCTAGAAGCGCGATGGCTTCATCGCGCGAACCGCGCAAGACCGATTTGCCAACGTCACTGTCGGTTCCTAGCAAGACGGTGCAAGCACCCATGCTCTCGCCAATTAGCCTGGCCAGCTCTCCGCGTCTGATCGAGATGCTCTCGCTTTTTCTGGCGCGCTGTAATTTCTTTGAGTTCTCGCTCAGCGCATCGCCGATGTTGTATCCGTGGGCTGCAGAAACTATCGCGCAGAGCGTTGACCAACCAACACCTCGGTCATGACCGCGCGCCAGAACCACCGCTCTTGCTAGCTGCTGGTATTCGTCATCGACAACCGACAGTTCAACGCCGACGATTGGCGATATGCCGAGCGTCAGGCACGCGCCGATGTGTTTCACAGCTCCGTAGAGTCCGTCGCGATCTGTGATTGCCAGCGCTGTCATCTTTTGCGCTGCCGCGGCCTCGGCCAGCAGCTCTGGTCTGGTCACACCAAAGTGCGACGAGAAAGCAGAGGCAACGTGCAGATGGGTGAATTCGGTCATGGATGAACTAGCTGAAGACGCGGTTGAGTCGCCAAACGTTTTTGTCACCGACGAATGAATGCACCAGTTCAAACTGTTGCTTCTCTTCGTTGCAACTCGCCACCAAACGCCACATCTCAACCTCGAGCACGCCAGCGCCAATGCCGCGCTGAGCTCTCGCGGCCTCAACCCACCACTCTCTTCTGGCAAACCAGCGCACCGGTTTGCTGAGTACCAGGTAAGCGCCTCCTCGCCAACCGAAGCCGATCGGTTCGCCCTTGGGGTTGACCGATACGGTCACCATTTCGTCTACTCGCACCATGTCGAGCCCCTCCTAAGTGTCTGCAAAGCATAAAAGTTATTCGAACAAATGTTCGAACGTTAAGAATGTATGCAGAGCCACTGACAAAGCAAATCGGGGCGGCGTGGCAAGCTCAACTACTGGTTGAAGGTTTGACCAAAGCAGCCAAATAGGCGGGCTACAGGAGCTTAAATGGCCCGAATCAGATCGCTGGAGTTGTTTCGCACAGCGCCAACGGCTGCATCGACCGGATAGAACTCGACCTCGGCAGCAACCAGGTTGCTGTCAGAAGAAACGGCATCGAGCAGGGCCTGATCGCCAACAATGTTTGGGTCGAGCCAGGCATCGAGGGTTTCGGGGGTCAGCAAAACCGGGTTGCGATCGTGGATGTGCGCCAACTCGGGTGCGGTGTCTTTCGTGAGCGTCGTCGCCGAGAGCAACCAGCGGCTCGGGTCGGTGTCGGCCTTGCTCGGGTCACGCCACCACTCGTAAAGCCCGGCCAGGGCCAACATTCCGTCTGGGCCGGCGCTGATGTAAAACGGCTGCTTGCTGCCATCTTCGGCAACGTGCCATTCGTAGTAACCGCTCGCGGCAATCACGCAGCGCCGACGAATCACCGAATCCTTGAAAGATGGCTTCTCAAGAATGGTTTCGATTCGTCCGTTAATCAACGGAGACGAATTACCCGGACCATCCTTGCTCCATCGAGGCACAAGACCCCAGCGAGCCGCGTGCAGCTCTCGATGCAAATCACCCACCGGTGAGCCATCGGCGGCTTTCTCATCTGCACGCTCAACGATTATCGAAATCTGATGGGTGGGGGCAACGTTGTAACTTATGCCTGGCTGTTCGCCAACAATCTCGTCAACTTCAAAAATTGACATAACCTCGGATGCGATTTTGGCAACCACAAATCGACCGCACATCAGTCGGCCTCGCTTGATCTAATCGGAGAGCTCAGCATACGCAATCTTTTGCTGAAGGCCTCAACGTGACTTGCAGGTGCAAGCGGTCCACCCAAGTCAATCCATGAATCAACCGGTCGTATCGCCTGAAGACTGCTCAGCATCCACACTTCAGTTTCAACCAGGTCGGCAGGCTTTGCCTTTTCGATGCGAGTTTGCAAACCCATCTGTTCGGCGATTGCAAAAACTTCGCGTCTGGTGATGCTGTCTAGCCATGTCGTCTCATCGGAGGGCGCACAGAGAACATCGCCTCGCCACCAAACAATTGCGCTAAGCGCACCTTCTGCGATGTGCCCAGAGTCGCTAAGCAAGACTGCCTCATCTGCGCCGAGCATATTGGCGCGACGTCGAAGCTGCAGACCGAGGCTGAGATCTGGCCCCTTTACCAGCGGGTTCACACGCGGGTCCTCATCGGGGAAGGTCCAGAGAATTGCGCTGCCGAGAGCCTCCGGCGCTTCGCGGATGCGAAGGTGCAGGCGTCGCTGTTCAGGCTGATCGGTATGAAGTTCAAGCCTTGGAAACCAGCGGCCTTCAAGGGGTAACTCCTGCACAACCATGTCGAAGAATTCCTCTAGACCGACTTCATTGTCTGGCGACACTTTCGCGACCCAGCGGCTAAAGCGATCGAAGTGCATCTGCAGGTTGCGAACTCGCCCATCTTCAAGCAAGAAACTGTCGGCTACAGCAAGTTGGGTTGTGAGGCTAATCGGCACTTCATGCAAATCACCAGATTCGTATTGCATTAGTTCGCTGGTCATGACCCTCCTTTCGCCTGTTCTAATCTAATAGGCATGCCTATCTTCGTTTCAGACCTTCAGGGATGGGTGCAACCTGCCGACGTGTTTGTCGCGCTGCACTTGAACGACGAGAATGCATTTTGGCTAGACCGTGAAATTCACGCCACCGAAAGGTTCAGCATCCTTGGCGCATCGGCGCGGGTTTTTAGTGAGCGTTCGGCAGTTATTGACTTTCTAAAGAGCCAACTAATCTCAGAAAACGAAGAGAGACTCGATCTACCCTTCGAATTTAGACCCGGCCTGGTTGGTTTCTTGGCATATGAAGGCGAATCAAAGTTTTTGCACATCGATCGGGCGATGGTTTTTGACCATGACCGCAAGGCGATGTATTTTATCGGCGAGTTCGCACAACAGAAAGATTTTGATTCTTGGCACAACGCTGCTCTTCTTCGACTGGCTCTCTGTGCAGGAGAACTGTTGGCATATCGCCTTTCGAACGAAGCTTTAGCCGCTCATCGAGCGGTGGTTCGTCATTCAAGCGAGGAATACCTTCGACTTATCGAAAGCGCTCAGGCCCACATCGCAGCCGGTGATGTTTACCAACTCTGCCTGACCAATCAAATTGAACTTGAAGTGAGCGGCGACCCGCTGCTGACTTTCATAGACCTGCGGTCAAGCAACCCCGCGCCCTATGCGGCATATATGAGGTTCGGCTCGCAATCCATTATTTGCAGCTCGCCCGAACAGTTCTTGAAGATTGACTCGAATGGAATCATTTCTTCTAAACCAATCAAGGGAACGCGAAGAAGAGACCCAGATCCGGTCGTTGATAGCGCTCTCGCTCAAGAACTTGCCGAAGACGAAAAAGAGCGAGCGGAAAACCTGATGATTGTCGATTTGATGCGAAATGACATCGGTCGGGTAGCAGAGGTTGATTCTGTGCAGGTAACGAAACTCTTCGACGTTGAGAGTTACGCAACGGTGCACCAGTTGGTTAGCACCGTTGAAGGCAAATTGGCCACTGGCTTTGACGCCGGCGACGCTATCTCGTCGGCTTTTCCGGGCGGCTCGATGACCGGAGCTCCAAAGGCACGAGCGATGCAGATCATCGATGAGCTCGAGAGCAAAGCAGAAAGTCGCGGCCGAGGAATCTATTCGGGTGCTATCGGTTACCTGACCCACGCGGGCGTCGCAGACTTCGGCATGACCATTCGCACCATCGTTGTTGATGGCCAAAACGCGACCATCGGGGTTGGCGGCGGCATCACAATCGATAGCCAGCCCACGGCAGAACTCGAAGAAACCAAGCTGAAGGCCGCAGCCCTGCTGCGCGCACTGAACGCTCCGAACCCTTGGTCAACCCAATAAATCAAGCGCACTGCTAGCAGGCTTGGTAATCTTGGGCTGATGTCTGAGCAAACAAACAATAACGAGTCTGAATACGACGTATTCGCCATTCAAGATCGGTGGCTTCCGGTCTGGGATGAGCTAAAGCCGTTTAATTCTGCAATCGAGGGCGATCCTCGCCCAAAGAAGTATGTGCTCGACATGTTTCCTTACCCTTCCGGCGATTTGCACATGGGTCATGCCGAGGCATACGCACTCGGCGATGTAATTTCGCGCTACTGGACCCAAAAGGGCTTCAACGTCATGCACCCGATTGGCTGGGACTCGTTCGGTCTGCCGGCCGAGAACGCGGCAATCAAACGCGGTCTAGATCCGAGAGGTTGGACCTACGACAACATCGCTCAGCAGAAGAGCTCGATGCGTCGTTACGCGTGTTCATTTGACTGGGATAGGGTGCTGGCAACCAGCGACCCGATTTACTACCGGTGGAACCAGTGGCTGTTTCTAGAGTTCTACAACAAGGGCTTGGCCTATCGCAAAAACTCAAACGTCAACTGGTGCCCAAGTTGCCAGACGGTTCTCGCCAACGAGCAGGTTGTTCAGGGTCTATGCGAGCGCTGCGACAGCGTCGTAACCAAGAAGGCCCTAACCCAGTGGTACTTCAAAGTCACCGAGTACGCAGATCGCCTGCTCGATGACCTCGACACTTTAGAGGGCAGCTGGCCCGCCAAGGTTTTGTCGATGCAGCGCAACTGGATTGGTCGCTCGACCGGAGCCGAGGTTAGTTTCGAGGTCGAAAACCGAACCGAACCGATTACCGTTTACACCACCAGGCCAGACACTCTTTTTGGCGCGACGTTCATGGTGGTTGCCGCCGACAGCGACTTGGCCGCAGAGTTAGCCTCGATGTCTAGCCCCGAGGTTCGCATGGCATTTCAGAATTACCTCGAAGAAGTTAAGAAGTCGAACGACATCGAACGACTGGCCACCGACCGCAAAAAGACTGGTGTTCAGCTCGACGTTCACGCCATCAATCCGCTCAGCGGCGACCGCTTGCCGATCTGGGTCTCTGACTACGTGCTTGCCGATTACGGAACCGGCGCAATCATGGCTGTTCCGGCGCACGACGATCGCGACTACGAATTTGCCAAGCAGTTTGATCTACCAATTCGCCAGGTGGTAGACACCGGCGAGGGAGACCCATCCGTGATTGGATTTGCAACCGTCGGGCCTGGTACCGCCATCAATTCTGCAGAACTCAACGGGCTCGAAAAAGCGGCAGCAATCGCTAAGGCAATTGAATTGCTCGAGGCCAAGGGTCGCGGCAAGGCAGCCAAGAACTTCAGACTTCGCGACTGGTTGATTTCGCGCCAGCGCTACTGGGGAACCCCGTTTCCGATCATTCACTGCGATGCCTGCGGCGAGGTGCCGGTGCCGGTGAGTGAACTGCCAGTTGAGCTTCCATCTGCCGAGGGTCTCGACCTGAAGCCGAAGGGCACGTCACCGCTCGGTGGCGCAACCGACTGGGTAAACGTGAAGTGCCCGAAGTGCGGCATCGATGCCAAGCGCGATACCGACACCATGGATACCTTCGTCGACTCGTCTTGGTACTTCTTGAGGTTCTTGTCGCCAAACTCAACAGAGCACGCCTTTCCGAAGCAAGCCGCAAAGGAGTGGGCGCCGGTTGACCAGTATGTCGGTGGCGTAACTCACGCGATTTTGCACCTTCTTTA